>NZ_JAMYMF010000022.1:0-121211 GCF_040318415.1 Mesorhizobium sp. M1163
GGTGTTTATTCCCCGGGGGGTGGCCCCCCCCCATCTGTGTGGGTTGTGGGGTCCCGCCCACCCCTCCAGGGAGAGGGGAACCGCGCTCTATGAAGCCCCCTCTCCGGCCGCTTCGCGGCCACCTCTCCCCCGCTTCGCGGCCACCTCTCCCCCGCTTCGCGGTGGGGGAGGAACCCAGTCTTGAGAGTCGGGGGCCCCACGGGCTCCCATCATGCCCGGGCGTAACCCAATGTCAGTTCTTTAAGGCCGCAGCGCGCACGTCCGACGGCGTCGCGTCATAGCGCCGGCGGAACGCCCGGTTGAAATAGGAAAGGTCGTTGAAGCCGGCATCGAAGGCGATTGCCGTGATGCTGCGGTCGGCATGAGAAGGATCGCCCAGCATGCGATGCGCGCGCACTAGCCGCTGGCGCAGCATGAAGTCCGACAGCGACGTGCCTTCGCTCTCGAACAGTTTTCGCACATAGCGGGCGCAGAGATGGTGGCGGGCGGCGATGTCGTCGGCCGACAGCTCGCCGTGCCCGCCATGGGCGAGGATATCGGCCTTGATGGCGCGCAGTCGCGCCACCCGCACGCCGCGGCCACGCGCAATTTCGGCGGCATCCCTGGTCGCCCCCATGGCAAGCGCGGCAAGGTCGAAAATGTGAGTCGCGGCCAGCTGCCAGGTTTCCGGCGTCAGCGCATCGTCTGCATCCTGGATCGACTGGACATAGTCGAGCAGCAGCCGCATCGCCCCGCTCGTGGTCGGCAACGGCTGCATAAGCACCGAAGCCGGATCGCCGATCAGCGGCGAAAGCTGCCTCAGCGAGAAGCTCATATTGACGAAGCGCATGCCGCCGGGCTGGATGAGGTTGAGGCCGACCTCTTCGCCGCTCATCATCAGCGCCCGGCCGTTGCCGATCGGTTCCTCGCGGCCGCGATGCTTCATGACGCTCGCGCCATCGAGCGCCGCCAACAGGATGAGGTCGTCGCTGTCGATCAGCGGCATCGAGTGATGCGCCCGGAATTCCGAGGAAGTGCCGGTGGCAATGCCGAGGCCGGGCAGCGCACGCACTTTCATGTCGACACGCGTCGGTGCGAGCGGATCGAGCTCGACCTTGAGGACCGTGCGGCCGTAGACCTCGCGCATCACCTCGACGCGATCTTGCTCCGGAAACGCGTCCGTCATCAGCCTGAACGAGGTCGTCGCATTCATCGGCATCCCCCAGCCCGAGAGCGCGCTGATATGCGCCGAGTCCCCTGAAACGTCAATACAGGGCCGTTTAGGCCGTTTTTAGGGCCGTCTCGTCCAAGCCGGCTTGTCTCATCGGACGTAGTTTGCAGCCCGTTTCCAAAACCGGAAATCCATCGGCAATGACCACCACAAGGGGGTTCGATGTATCACCTGCAACTGCTCAGGACGCTGTCGGCGCTCGCCTCGGCGGGCTTCAATCCGCGCGTCTATCTCCTGTCGCTTGCGCTCGGAAAAACCGCCACCGATCATCGCGACCTGAAGCTGCCGCCGCGCATCAGGGAGCGTCAGCCATGAGCCTGCGATATGCTTTTTTGGCGGCGCCGATGCTGTGCCTTGGCCTTTCCGGCTGCGTCGGCCTCAATCCGATTTCCGCGGCTGTCGGCCTCGGCGGCATGGCGGCGGCAAACTCCATCGGCATGGCGCAATCGGGTGTCATCAGCCCGCAGGAGCAGGCGAAATATGCCGGCATGTCCTGTGCCGAGTTGCGGCAACAGGCCGCCGGCTACGAGGAGGCCAGGAACCATGGGCCTTCGCCGAAGAAATATGGCGGCATGGCACCCCCCGGCAAGATGGCGATCGTCAACAATGTCATAGCCACGCGGCTTGCCCATCTGCACAAGCTTATCGCGAACAAGGGATGCTGACCGGCTCCTCACCCGCGCGCCTGGCGGTTTTTGTCACACTGGCGGGCCTGACCGGTTGCCTGGCCGTCGGCCCGGCCGATGCCGCCGGCCAAGGCAAGGGGCGGACAGCCCGTTCGCGCCAGGGCTCGATACCACCAGCACTTGTCGGCAAATGGGGCTTTGCAGTCGCCAGCGGCGATTATTGCACGACGCTCGGCCATTGTGCGCCGGGCAGCGGCGGCAGCATCTCCTTCACCTTCAGCGCCAACGGGCGCACGCAATATGCGCTGTTCGAATCCTCGCTGGTCGACGGCTGCGGCCAAATCCAGTCGCTGACGCTGAAAACGGGCACGACGACCGTGCACGGCTCGACGCTGGTCTTCACGCCTAAGGCCGGAACCTACAAATCCGTCAATGGCTGCCGGCCCGATCTGACCGGCACCTGGAAGTTCGGCGCCGGCGACCTGAAGCCGGTCTCGCTGAGTTGGCAGCTGAATGGCCGGCAGTTGCGGCTGGTCGATCCGGGGGCGAGGCGAGCGGCGTCTACAGCAGGAGGTGAGGTCGCGATTCAGTGCCCCTCGCCGGTCAGCGCGTCGAGGCGGGCGCGCAATGCCGCGACCTCCTGCTCGAGGGCCTGCACGCGCATTTCCAGATCCGAGGCCGGCAAGGGCGATTGCTGGGGCGCCGCGGCAGCCGACAGCTGCACCGGCCCGCTGAGCAGTTGGACATAACGGTCCTCGCGCTGGCCCGGGCCGCGGTCGATCTGCTGCACCAGCGGCGGCCTGCGGCCGATCAGCAGATCGAGATTGCCGCGAAGCTCGTCGATCGACGGCAACCGTGCCATGCGCTCGCTTCGCGCCAGCAATTCATAGGCCGTCTGCGGGCCGCGCAGCAGCAACAGGCCGAGCAGCGCGATCTGCGCCGAGGTCAGGGAAAAGCGCTGCGCCACGACATGCTCATAGCGCTCGACGCGCGACGCGAACACCTGCCTGACCAGGCCCTTCTGCTCGAGCTGGCCAAGCGCCCTTCTAACCTCGGCAAGCTCGACCGACATTACCGGCTCGCGCGCCGTCTTCTGGTTGGCCGCGGCAAGTGCCGCATTGAGCGTCAGCGGATAGACGTCGGGCGTCAGCTCCTTCTTCTCGATCAGGCAGCCGAGCACACGCGCCTCGATGGGGGAGAGGATGGGAAGCTCATCGCTCATTGAAGTTCAGCCTCCCGGCGGTAAAAGTCGGTTGCAAGGACACGGTTTCGCGCCTGGCGGGCTTCATCCCGGATCACGCCGGCAAGGTTCATTTCGTGGTGACCATAGCGCGCCTCAAGATAGCGCGCGATCGCCGTCGGGATGAGACCGGTCCCCATTTCCCGCGTCTGGCTTTTGCGGTCGATCAGGCTGCGGATTTCATCGCTTGCCTGCGCTGGCATCTCGATCTGGTCGATGCACTCGCCAAGGTTCATCGGCGGTAGACCGGCGAGGCCGCGCTGCTCCATCCAGTCCAACGCGACCAGTGGTCGAATGAGATAGAACAGCTTCTTCAGCTTCACCTCGCCGGAAAAGCTGCCGATCTTGGCAACATGTGAACGCGCCAGGCCGAGATAGTGACGCGCTACTTTTGCCGGATCGACGATCTCGGCAAGCAGGTCGAGAAGGCGCCGCCGAAATCCCGTGACCTCTTCGTAGACGATCGATGATTTTGCCCATTCGACGATGACGGCATTGCCGCCGAGCCCGAGCAGCAAGGCCTTGCGCAGATCCCAGCCACCGGCATCGATCTCGCCTTCGATGGGAAATTCGATCACGTCGCGTGCCTGTTCCAACACAAGGTGATCCGATGCCGGCCTGACATAGACGAAACGGCAGTCATAGTCGCTGTCGGGAGACGGGAACCCCCAGGCGCGGCTGCCGCTTTCGATGGCGAACAGGATCGTCACGCCTTGCGTTCGCACGACATCGAGTCGCGTCCGGATCGCCGCGACGGCGTCAGATGAAAAATCGGCAGGTAGCTGCTTCATCTGCTGCTAAACCCGTCGCTCCACCATCATCTTCTTGATCTCGGCGATCGCCTTGGCCGGGTTGAGCCCCTTGGGGCAGGTCTGGGCGCAGTTCATGATCGTGTGACAGCGATAGAGCCGGAACGGGTCTTCGAGATTGTCGAGCCGCTCGCCCGTTGCCTCGTCCCTGGAATCGATCAGCCAGCGATAGGCCTGCAGCAGCGTCGCCGGGCCGAGATAGCGCTCGCCGTTCCACCAGTAGCTCGGGCAGGAGGTCGAGCAGCAGGCGCACAATATGCACTCGTAGAGCCCGTCGAGCTTTTCGCGGTCCTCATGGCTCTGCAGCCATTCCTTGGCCGGCTCGGGCGACACCGTCTTCAACCACGGCTCGATCGAGGCGTGCTGGGCGTAGAAATTGGTGAGGTCGGGCACAAGGTCCTTGACCACTTGCATGTGCGGCAGCGGGTAGACCTTGATCGCGCCGGAAATGTCGTCGCAGCCCTTGGTGCAGGCCAGCGTGTTCGACCCGTCGATGTTCATGGCGCAGGAGCCGCAAATGCCTTCGCGGCAGGAACGGCGCAGCGTCAGCGTCGGGTCGATCTTGTTCTTGATCCAGAGCAGCGCGTCGAGCACCATCGGCCCGCAATCGTCCATGTCGACGAAATACGTGTCCATGCGCGGGTTCTCGTCATCGTCCGGCGACCAGCGATAGATGCGGTATTCGCGCAGGTTGGTCGCGCCCTCCGGCTTCGGCCAGGTTTTTCCGGCCATGATCTTCGAGTTTTTCGGAAGCGTGAGTTCGACCATTATCTCAGGTCCTTTCGGATGACGAGCTTCAGCCCGGACCAGATCCCGTTTATGGCGGCGACCTTGACGTCGACGAGGTCGAGCTTCAGCGCCTCGGGGCGGATAACGTCCTCGGTGACGTCGGTCGGCACTTTCGATGCCTTCTTTGGCCACGACACCCAAACCATGCCGTGCCGCTTAATCGCCGCTTCTACGTCGCCAAGACGGTCCTCGATTTCGACACGCCGCCGGGCGAAAGCATGCACGGCATCGTATTTCTCATGAACGCCTGAAATCGCTGACCAGTTGGCCAGCCGGTCGAGCTCGGCAAAGTCCACTGCTTCGGCAAGGTCGTCCAGCTCGGGCGGCAAGGCGACGAAGGCGGCAATCATCCCGTCCTTCAGGCCGAGCTTGGCCGGAAGGGGCGTGCCGGAATATCCCGTTGTCGTCAACGCCACCCTATTTCTCCGCGTGAACGTAAAGGGAATTTACGAATCCCGTACAACTGCCGTATACGCGCACTTCCACGGCTTTCCCCACGATTTGCCTTCTCGCGGCCCGGGCTGGCAAATGCCCGTCCCCTACCACGCAACTAACCGGCCCGTTGCCTTTCTCGAACCAAAACCTGTTTGACGATTGCGCGCTGGAGGCGTCCCTCCAAACCGGGATGTCGTTCACTGACTTTGATATTTTATCAGCGTTATCATAAACATAGACGGTATCAGCCGACGTTGCGCAGCCGCTGACGGCAATGGAAAGCATCGCGACCGCCAGCAGCCTCATCTCAATACACCCTGGCCTTTGGCGCGATCTTGGCCGGATTGATGCCGCCGTCTGCCTCCTTGAGCAGCGTCTCGGTGTGCACCGGCCGGTAGCTGAGCGCCACCTCGCCGGCCTCGTTGAGCCGGGCCAGCGTGTGCTTGCGCCAGTTCGCGTCGTCGCGGGCCGAAAAGTCCTCCCGCGCGTGCGCCCCGCGGCTTTCCTTGCGCGCTTCGGCGCCATAGACGGTGGTGATAGCGTTGGCCATCAGGTTTTCCAGCTCCAGCGTCTCGACCAGGTCGGAGTTCCAGATCATCGAGCGGTCGAACACCTTGACGTCGCCGAGTTCACCCCAGATCTGCGAAATGCGCCTGCAGCCGCTTTCCAGCGATTCCTGGGTGCGGAACACCGCAGCGTCCTCCTGCATCGCCTTCTGCATCTTTTCGCGTAAAACCGCTGTCGGCGTCGAGCCGTTGGCGTGCCGCAGCCGGTCGAAGCGGTCCATGATCTTTTCGACGGCGGCCTCGTTTGGCGAGGGGATCGCCGATGTGCGGTCGATCACCTTGCCGGCCCGGATCGCCGCCGCACGGCCGAACACCACCAGGTCGATCAGCGAATTCGAACCCAGGCGGTTGGCGCCGTGCACCGAGGCGCAGCCGGCCTCGCCGACGGCCATCAGCCCGGGCAACACCTGGTCCGGGTTCAAGGCGGTCGGGTTGAGCACCTCGCCCCAGTAATTGGTCGGCACGCCGCCCATATTGTAATGGACGGTCGGCAGCACCGGGATCGGCTCCTTGGTCAGGTCGACGCCGGCAAAGATCTTTGCCGATTCCGAAATACCCGGAAGCCTCTCGTGCAGCACGGCCGGGTCGAGATGGTCGAGATGCAGGAAGATGTGGTCCTTCTTCGGGCCGACACCACGGCCTTCGCGGATCTCCAGCGTCATGCAGCGCGAGACCACGTCGCGCGAAGCAAGGTCCTTGGCCGACGGTGCGTAGCGCTCCATGAAGCGCTCGCCTTCGGAATTGACGAGATAGCCGCCCTCGCCGCGCGCGCCCTCGGTGATCAGGCAGCCGGCGCCGTAGATGCCGGTCGGGTGGAACTGCACGAACTCCATGTCCTGCAGCGCCAGGCCGGCGCGTGCGGCCATGCCGCCGCCATCGCCGGTGCAGGTATGCGCCGAGGTGGCCGAGAAATAGGCGCGGCCATAGCCGCCGGTCGCCAGCACCACCATCTTGGCCGAAAAACGGTGGATGGTGCCGTCGTCGAGGTTCCAGGCGACGACGCCGGTGCAGGTGCCGTCCGGCTCCATGATCAGGTCGAGCGCGAAGTACTCGATGAAAAACTGCGCATTGTGCTTCAGCGACTGACCGTACAGCGTATGCAGCATGGCGTGGCCGGTGCGGTCGGCGGCAGCGCAGGTGCGCTGCACCGGCGGCCCTTCGCCGAAATTCATCATCATGCCGCCGAACGGCCGCTGGTAGATTTTCCCGTCCTCGGTGCGGCTGAAGGGCACACCGTAATGTTCGAGTTCGTAGACCGCCGCCGACGCCTCGCGCACCATGTATTCCTGCGCGTCGGTATCGCCCAGCCAATCCGAGCCCTTGACCGTGTCGAAGAGATGCCACTGCCAGTTGTCGGGGCCCATATTGGCGAGCGAGGCGGCGATGCCGCCCTGAGCGGCGACCGTGTGCGAGCGCGTCGGGAACACCTTGGTGATGCAGGCGGTGCGCAGGCCCTGCTCGGCCATGCCGAGCGTGGCGCGCAGGCCGGCACCGCCGGCGCCGACGACCACGACGTCGAATTTGTGGTCGACATAGCTATAGGCGGAAGCCGTATTGGCGTTCTTCGCGTCCTTGGCCAAAAATCAGCCTCCAAATGCCAGTTTAAGCAGGGCGAAGACCGAAGCGACGCCGACGACTACGGGAAAGAATGTGTTGAGCGCGAGCAGCGCCAGCCTGGTGCCCTCGCCATGCACATAGTCTTCGATGATCGCCTGCATGCCGAGCCGCATGTGGTAGAGCACCGACAACAGCACCAGCGCCAGCACCAGTGCCACGAACGGATTGGCAAGTGCGCCGCGCACCTCGAGATAGCTGGCGCCGTTGAGTGCGATCAGGAAGCCGACGAAGAACAGGACCAGCGGGATGTTGGAGATCGCCGTCAGCCGCTGGCGCCAGAAATGGCCGGTGCCCTCGCGGGCCGAACCCAGGCCGCGGACCTTGGCCAGCGGCGTGCGCATGTCGGTGTTTTTGCCTGTCATGTCAGGCTCCCCCGCGCCATGTAGCCGGCGATCCAGATCAGCAGCGTCAGTACAACCGAGCCGGCCAGCGTCGCCCAGGCGATCCTCGACGCCGTATGCTTTTCAAGGCCCGCGCCGGTATCCCAGATCAGATGGCGCACGCCGCCCAGCATGTGGTGCATCAGCGCCCAGCTGTAGCCGAACAGCACCAGCCGTCCCAGCCACGAGCCGAAGGCCCAGTTGACGGCATTAAAGGTCGCCTCCGAGCTCGCCGCCGCCATCAGCCACAGTGCGACCAGCAGCGTCCCGAAATAGAGCGCCCCGCCAGTGATGCGGTGGATGATCGACATTGTCATCGTGATCGGCGGCCGATAGACGGTCAGATGCGGTGAAAGCGGCCGTTCACGTCTGGTAAATTCGCGGGTGGCTGGTGATTTGCTCATGGCTCCCCCAGTTCGGCGTCTCTGGAGCCTCAGGTGGAAATGCGGCATTGCCGCTTCCGGTTGCGACTTCGGACAGCCGGTTTCTAATGCTCTTTTTGCACCGCGTCAAAGCCGGAAAATCGTTTTGAAAACGTAATTTAGTCTTATGAAAGCGAGGCTTCCAGCTTCAATCGATTAGGACTGTCGCCTTGAGCCGGCACAATGTCGCTGCACTGCAAAATATGGCTGCCGCACCGGACGGATCAGCGTTTACAGGCCAGCGGTGAGGCACCGCCCTTCATCACCAGCGCGTCGCGGCCGTCGATCACGATCGCGTCATGCGCCTCGCCGTAACGGCTGGTCTGATTGGCAGGTGAGGCCGGCAGCTCGGAGCTGCTGCCGTCCGGGCCGAGCACGCGCACCGACGTGCCGAGGTTCTCGATGGCCATCATGCTCCCGTCGGCGCATTTGTAGGTGGCCTTGCGCGGCTGTGGCGCCGACGACTCGCCGACAGCGGTATTTTCGAGCTTAGGCCCACTGGTCTGCGGCGCGCAGGCGGCGGCAGCCAGCAGCGAGGAGACGGCCAGCGCTATCCGAAACGTGCGGCGTAACCTCATATGCTGCTTTCCCCCGCGCGCATCGAGCCCGCCGCGATGCTTCGGCAGGCCACCGGATTTCATGCTTTTTGAGTCGCGCTCGATGCCGGCGATGGTCGGAACAAGGCATGGCCGAATGATGGCCGGTGGGCGCTCGAGTATTAACCATGTTTTCCGAGACCTCGCCCCGGCTGCCGTTGCCCTCTTAACAAAGGTTAATAAAAGGTTAATTTCTGATTCGAGGAGGCTAGCCTCTCAGCAATGGAGCAGCACGCCATGCATTCGAATTCAGCAGGATCGCGCCTTCCCTGGTTCCTAGTGGCGGCGCTCGCCCTCGGCATCGCCGCACCGGCATTCGCCGGGACGCGCCACCACGACCGCGTCTATGCCGATTCCTTCGGCAATCTGGTCATCGAAAGCGCCGCTGGCTACAAGCGTATCCTCGTCGGCGAGGGCAAGTTGGCCAAGGAATTGTCCGACTACACCGGCGCCGGCCAGCCCGACGTGATCTATGAAAACGAAGCGGACGATGTCCGAAACGGCGACTGCTACAGGCCGCCGGTTTTCGTGAAGGGCCGCAGCTATATGTACGGCCTCTCCGACGGCGAGATGCCGGAGCTCAGCCCGTGCCGCTGACGGCCGCGCTGCCGTTTGTCGCCGGCGCCGGCTGGGCAGCAGCCGGCCCGGCCGAGACACGCACGCAATCGCGGCCGCTGCCCTTCGCCTGATAGAGCGCTTTGTCGGCGCGCCGCAGCAGGTCGGAAAAGCTTTCGCCCGAACCAAGCTCGGCAACGCCGAAACTGGCGCTGCAGCGATGATCCGCCGGCAGGCAGTCGATGGGCGTGGCACCGAAGGCGGTACGCGTGCCCTCGGCGAAGAGCCGGGCGGCGGCGAGGTTGGTCCCCGGCAGGAAAATAGCGAATTCCTCGCCGCCGATCCGGCCGGCGACATGATGGTCGGCCGCGGCATCGCGGAGAAAACCGGCAAAGGTCTCGATGACCCGATCGCCGGACGCGTGGCCGTAAGTATCGTTGATGCGCTTGAAATGGTCGAGATCGGCAATGACCAGTGCCGCCGGGACAGCCCGCCGCATGGCGTCGCGCAGTGCGATCTCGGCATGGCGCTCGAAGCCGCCACGGTTGAGCAGCCGTGAAAGCGTATCGGTTTCCGATTTCGACGTCGCCTCGGCGAGCACGTCGCGGACCAGGATAGCCAACGTCACCAGCGCAAGCGCCAGGCCGAACACGGTGCCGATAGACTGCGACACCAACGCGTAGCTGGTCTGCGCATAAGATTGCGGGTTGGCGCCCCAGCCGCCAAGCGCATCGGCGATGAAGGGTTTGCTGGCGAACTGCAAGGTGCTGGCCGCCAGGACGGCCATCAGCATATAGTCGAGCCGCTCGCGTCTTTGCCTGGACGACAAGACGATCGTCAGCCCGGTGAATTGCATAGCCGCATAGGGAAGCTGGTAGGCCGCCATTCGCACAAAGGATTGACGTGGCAGGTCCTGTACGAAGTAGACCGCCACGGTGGCGAAGACCAGGAAGAAGAGCATCGGCGGCCAAGGGCGCGAAACGCCGTATTTATGGGCAAGCCCGCCATTGAAGGCGACGGTAGCGCCAAGGAAAGCGGCAAAGGCTGCGACAACCACGGGTCGTGCATTGTCGAAGGCAGGGATGCTGAATTCGATGGCGAAATAGGCCATGCCCAGTACATAGCCGAACGCAAGCCAGCGTGCCGACACCCGTCCTGCGTCATAGACGGCGATCGTCATGAAGGCCGCCGCCAGCAGCCCGGCAACGAACAGGTTGATCACCAGGATGAAATTGGCGCTGCCCATTGCGTTTTTGGCACTCCCCCCGAACAGCAAATCACCAAGCGCGAAAAAGACGTTAATTCGAAGCCGCCGCTGACGCTCAGCCAGCACTGGTCCGATTGGGAAGGACGACCGTTTCAGGCCGCTGATAGGACAGGCATACGCTGTCGCGGCCATTTCTCTTGGCTTTGTAGAGCGCTTCGTCGGCACGGCGCATCAGCGGGTCCAGCCCTTCGTCGCCCGTACGGGCGGCCACGCCGAAGCTCGCGGTCACTCTTGTGTCGGGCGGAAGCCCGTCGATTCTGCCCGCCGAATAGAGCGTGCGAATGGCTTCGGCAAACAGTCTTGCCGCGCCAAGGTCACTGAGCGGCAAGAGCACGGCGAACTCCTCGCCGCCGATGCGGCCGGCAACGCCGCGCGTGCCTGCAGCCGATAGAAGCTTGGCGGCGAAGTCGGCGATGACGCGATCCCCGGCCGCGTGGCCATGCTGATCATTGAGCGCCTTGAAATGATCGAGATCGGCCAACACCAGCGCAACCGGCAATCGCGCCGTGGCACAGTGCTGCAGGACAAGCATGGCGCGCTCCTCGAAGCCACGGCGGTTGAGCAGGCCCGACAGCGGGTCCGTCAGGGTTTCGGTCTTCAGGGCCTTCATCACATCGAGCGCGGCGGCGCCGAACAGGCAAAGCGCGATAAGCAGCGACAGCAGCGCATGCGACAGCAGTGCCGTCGTCCAATAGGACGAGGAGTAAAGCCCTTCATAGCTGGCAAATGGACCATGCGCGATGACGACGGCAAGGGTCCGCACCAGGAAGTTCAGGCCGGAAAGCAGCGACAGCACGAACAGGATCATTTCCGTCGGGCCGTTGTTGCGCACCACGCGCAGCTCGGCGGCGACAACCAGGCTGATGCCGCCGAAGCTGAAATTGATGGCAAGGATCCGCCAGGTGATATCCGGCCGGGCAAAGAGAAACCATGAGACCGCGGCAAGGCCGCCGGCCGCCAGAATGCCGATCGCTGGATACGGCACGCGCCGCCCGTAGCGCGCGATGACCGCGCCGGCGAGACAGCAGGTCGCGAAGGTGAAGCATAGGATGGACATGAGCTTGGTCGGCGCCATACCGACCGGCAGCGTGAAATACTGGAGCAGGAAGCCTGCGGCCGAGGCCGAGTAGCCCGCCGCCAGCACGATCAGATAGGGACGGTGGCGCTGATAGAACCACAGCACGAGAAATGCCGCGCCGAGTGTGAGGGCGATGCCTGGATTGAGCAGCGCTATGAGCAGGCCGGTGTCCAAGCGCTGTAAGTTCCCCTCGCTTCCCCTGAGGAGACATTAGAGCGGAAGCCCAAACAAGCGGTTAAGCGAAGGCGAATATACGACGGATTCATCGGTGAAGCTGCTGGACGGAACCGGGAACGGCGGGCGGCGTTTCACGACGGCAACCAGGAGACGCTCTGATGGCCGACACGATCATGCTGACCGATCACGATGCAATTCGCTCATGGGCCGCGGCGCGCGCCGGCTTTCCGGCGATCGTCGACGTGTCGCCTGAAGCCGGAACCCAGGCCATGCTGAGGCTGGTCTTCGGCCAGCACGCCTACCAGGATCAGGACGAGGCCGAACGCCCGATCAATGCCGGCGGCTATGAACTGGTCGAATGGGACGAATGGTTCAAGCTCTTCGACGAGCGCCAACTGGCGCTGGTCGTCGCAAAGGACCAACCCGGCCGCCGTGAGGGATTCCACGAATTCGTCAGGCGCCCCAGCTGAAGAAATGCCCGAACCGCACTGCGGCTCGGGCAACTCATATCCGACTGCGTGCCCTGCGCTATTTCCACTCGCGGATATCGACGAAATGGCCGGCGATCGCTGCTGCTGCCGCCATTGCCGGCGACACCAGATGGGTGCGGCCCTTGAAGCCTTGGCGGCCCTCGAAATTGCGGTTCGAGGTCGAGGCGCAGCGCTCATGCGGCTTCAGCCGGTCGTCGTTCATGGCAAGGCACATCGAGCAGCCCGGCTCGCGCCAGTCGAAACCGGCGGCGACAAAGATCTTGTCGAGACCTTCGGCCTCGGCCTGTTCCTTGACCAGGCCGGAGCCCGGCACGATCATCGCACTGACCCGCGGATTGACCTTTTTGCCCTCGATCACCTTGGCGGCGGCGCGCAGATCCTCGATGCGGCCATTGGTGCAGGAGCCGATGAAGACGCGATCGAGTTCGATATCGGTGATCTTGGTGCCCGGCGTCAGGCCCATATAGTCGAGCGCGCGTTGCTTGGAGGTGCGCTTGTTCTCATCAGTGATGTCGTCCGGGTTCGGCACGATGCCCTGGACCGAAACGACGTCCTCGGGCGAGGAGCCCCAGGAGACGATCGGCGGCAGCTTTGCCGCGTCGAGCACGACCACCTTGTCGAAATGCGCGCCTTCGTCGGACTGCAGCGTCTTCCAATAGGCGAGCGCGGCATCCCAGGCTTCGCCCTTGGGGGCGCGCGGCTTGTCCTTGACATAGGCGAAGGTGGTCTCGTCGGGCGCGATCAGGCCGGCGCGGGCGCCGGCTTCGATCGACATGTTGCAGATCGTCATGCGGCCTTCCATCGACAGCGCACGGATCGCTTCGCCGGCATATTCGATGACATAGCCGGTGCCGCCGGCCGTGCCGATTTCGCCGATGATGGCAAGGATGATGTCCTTGGCGGTGACGCCTTCCGGCAGCGCGCCGTCGACACGCACCAGCATGTTCTTTGCCTTGCGCTGGATCAGCGTCTGCGTCGCCAGCACATGCTCGACTTCCGAGGTGCCGATGCCATGCGCCAGCGCGCCGAACGCGCCATGCGTCGAGGTGTGGCTGTCGCCGCAGACGATGGTCATGCCGGGCAGCGTAAAGCCTTGCTCCGGCCCGATGATGTGGACGATGCCCTGGCGGATGTCCTTCTCGGAATAGTATTCGATACCGAAATCCTTGGCGTTTTTGGCCAGCGCCTCGACCTGGATGCGGCTTTCCTCGTTCTTGATTCCAAACTTGCGTTCCGGCGAGGTCGACACATTGTGATCGACCACGGCCAGCGTCTTTTCCGGATGCCGAACCTTGCGGCCGGTCATGCGCAGGCCTTCGAAAGCCTGCGGGCTGGTGACTTCGTGGACGAGGTGGCGGTCGATGTAGAGCAGGCAGGTGCCGTCGTCCTGGCGGTCGACCACATGGTCGTCGAAAATCTTGTCGTAGAGGGTGCGCGGTGCGCTCATTTGCGTAAATCCGTCGATTTAAAAAAAGGAAAAGGACGCCGGTCGGCCCGGCGAAACAGCCCGGCGAGTCTGCCTTAGCTAAGTCGGCTGGTCAGCGCCCCGCAGACGCGCGCCGAAAATCGCGACGGCAGGCGTTTTCTGTCCTGCAGCACGAAACCCTTATAGGCCGGATCGCCAAAAAGCTCTTCCATGGCGCTGCTCTTATCAATGTTTTGGCTTTTCAGCAATCGTGGCGGCCTTCGCAGGCGCTTCACAGCACCTCGAACACAAACGTCTTCACCAGCGCGTCGGGCTCGGCGATCGCATAGCAGCGGAACCATGGGCTCTCCTCGACCGGCCGCCATTTTTTCGCCTGCTCCAGTTCGTCAAACACGGCTTGAAACCCGCCGCTTTCAAATACCTGGTCACGGACGGTGAAGATGGCGTGGCCGCCCTTCCTGGTGATGCGTACCAGTTCACGCAGGCCGGACGCCGGCGCGTGGCTGATGGTGAACACGCCGGTCGAGAAGAAGGCGCGAAAATACCCGTCCGCCCAGGGCAATGGCCCGCCGAGCATCGCCTGTTTCAGCTCGCTGTAGGCCTGCCGGCTGCCGGCGATTTTCAGCATGTCCTCCGACAGGTCGAGCCCGGCAATGTCGTGGTAGCCGAGCGCCTTGAGCGACGGCCCCGACAGGCCGGTGCCGCAGCCGGCGTCCAGCAGCGGCCCTTCGCCTGACGGCACGTGGCGCGTCACCCAGGCGGCGATCAGGAACGGCAGGAGATAGCCGAGCGCCGCGGTTTCGCCGTCATAGGTCGCAGCCCATTGCGCATAGGCCTTGGCGAGCGCCTCAGGCGTGTCGGCCGTGTAGACCGCTTCCAGCGCCGCATTGGCTTTGTCGATGATCATGGTTCTCCCCGGTCGCATTCGTTCGATGGTAGCGCCGTTTTCGCCTGCCTTCTATTCCCCATGCTGGTGCCGCAGCCGCTTCTCCAGCGCCCGCAACGCCAGCGACAGACCGACGGTCAGGATGAGATAGATATAGGCGACGATCGAATAGGTTTCGAAGAAGCGGAACGAACCGGCGGCGTAAATCTTGCCCATCTGGGTGATGTCGGCGACGCCGAGCACCGAGACCAGCGAGGAATCCTTGACCATGGCGACGAAATCATTGCCGAGCGGCGGCAGGATGGTGCGGATCGCCTGCGGAAAGACGATCAGCCGGAAGCGCTGCGTGCGCGTCAGCCCGAGCGCCTTCGCCGCCTCGATCTGACCCTTCTCGACCGCCTGGATGCCGGCGCGGAAGACCTCCGAGATGAAAGCGGAATAGCCGATGGTCAGCGCCATGATGGCGCGCCATAGCAGCGACACGTCGCGTACCAGCAGCTCACCGAACAGGCCGGCGCTTTGCAGCGGCGCCGTCAGCGCGTTCCATGCCGCGACGAAGGCCGGCGCGCCAGCAAAGGCGATCCAGAACAACAGCACCAGGATCGGCACGCCGCGGATGATCTCGACGTAGAAGCGGGCGATCTGGCTGAGCCAGCGTGAGCCCGACAGCCCCATCAGCGCCACGCCAAGCCCGATGGCGCAAGCCAGCGTGAAGGCGACCACGGTGACGAAGATGGTGACGCCGATGCCCTTGGCGACGGTCGCGAACACCTGGGCATAGAGGTCGCTGGCGGCGATGAAGATGGCGGCGGCCAAGGCGATCGTCACGGCCACGGCAAGCCACCACGGGAAGTCGGATTTGGCGGAGGCTGGGGGCGCCGGCGGCATCAAGCAATACCGGTGACAGAGTCGCCCAGAGTCAGCACGAGTTCCCGCGCATCACCGGGCACCCGCGACAAAAGTCCTACTGCCCCATCTTGTAGTCGAGGAACCACTTCTTGTTGAGCGCGTCGAGCGTGCCGTCGGCCTTGAGCGCGGCGATTGCCGCGTTGACCGGCTTCACCAGGTCGGAGCCCTTGGGGAAAATGAAGCCGAAATCCTCGGTGCCGAGTGGGCCGCCGATCAGCTTAAGGCCGCCATTGGACGCATCGACATAGCCCTTGCCGGCAGTGCCGTCGGTGAGCACGACGTCGACGTCGCCGGACTTCAGCGCCTGCACCGTCGCGCCGAATGTCTCGAACAGCTTGATGCGCGGATTCTGTTCATTGCCGTCGAGGACGCTGTAGACCGCGGTGTAGAACGGCGTGGTACCGGCCTGCGCGCCGATCAGCCCGTCCTTGAAGGCAGCGAACGTCTTGGCATCGCTGAAGCGCTTCTCGTCGCCGCGCACCAGCATGAACTGTTCCGAGCGCATATACGGGTCGGAGAAATCGACCTTCTGCTTGCGGTCGTCCTTGATGGTGATGCCGGTCATGCCAATGTTGTACTGGTTGTCGGAAACCGCCTGGATCATCGCGTCCCAGGAAGTATTCTGGTACTCGACCTTGAAATTCAGCCGCTTGGCGATCTCGTTCATCGCGTCATATTCCCAGCCGATCTGCTTGCCGGTCTTGGCATCGATGAACTGCAGCGGCGGATAGGCGTTTTCCGTCACCACCACCACTTTCTTGCCGCCGAGGTCGGGCAACGCCTGCGCCATAGCCGCGACAGGCACAAGAAGGCAAGCCAGCAGGCCGGCCAGCAGCAGTTTCGAATTGATCATGACTATGCTCCCCAGGAACTGAACCGCCTCGATCGGCCGAGGCATGCAGGAAAATCCGGCGCCGACTTTAGCTTTCCGCAGGCGCCTTGCAAGCCGCTCCGATGCGCCGCTCGGCACGAAAATGGATTTCCGATGCTTTCAACGACGGCATTACGGAACGATCCGTATCGATTGCGGGACTGGCAAAATCGAATCCACCTCGCGAAACAAAAAGGCGGCCGAAGCCGCCTTTCCGAAAACGTGGGTTTTGAAGACGCCTTATTCGGCGGCAGCTGTTTCCGCGGCCTTGGCTGCCTCGTCGGCGGCCTTCTTCTCGGCGGCGTCCTGCGCTGCCTTCTCGGCGGCCAGCGCCTGGGCGGCGGCCACCTTCTCGGCCTCGATGCGCGCCTTCTCGGCGTTCAGCGCATCGCGCTCTTCGTCGTTCAGCTTGCGGGCGCGCACGCCGGTGTTTTCCGAAATACGGGCCGATTTGCCGCGACGATCGCGCAGGTAATACAGCTTGGCGCGACGCACCTTGCCGCGGCGCACGATCTCGACGCCCTCGACCATCGGCGAATAGACCGGGAACACACGCTCCACGCCTTCGCCGTAGGAGATCTTGCGAACGGTGAAGCTCTCCTGGAAACCGGCGCCGGCGCGGGCGATGACGACGCCCTCATAGGCTTGGACACGGGTGCGGGTGCCTTCGGTCACGCGGACCTGGACGCGCACGGTGTCGCCGGGCTGGAATTCGGGAAGCTTGCGCTTGGCTTCGATCTTGGCGGCCTGCTCGGCCTCGAGCTGACGGAGGATATCCATCTCATAAATCCACTTCTTGTTCTTCCGACAGTCAGAGCGTCCGACACTCGCCTTGCAGTCGCATCGACCGCTCGGCTATGCCCTTCGTTCGAGAACGTCTGTTCGAGAACATCGGGCAGGGGCGACTACACCGTCATTGTTGACGGGCCAGAAGATCGCTCTTGGCAGATTTTCTTCCGGTTCGGCGCGCACATACAGCTATTTCGGCGCTTTGTCACGCCTTCGCTGTTTCTTTTTTGGCGCTGCTTCTTTTGACTGGCGCCCGCTGTGGCAATCCCATGATCGCTTGTGGTCCAGGGGTTGCGCCCGCGCGTCAAGCTTTCTAAGCCGGAAGATAAGCATTTTCCTCCAGCGACGACACCCCTCATGCCAATCTTGGACGCGGTCCTGCTCTTTCTCGCCGGCTTTCTATCAGGCGCGGTCAACGCAGTTGCCGGCGGCGGCACGTTCATAACCTTTGGCGCCATGACCCTGGCCGGCCTGCCGCCGATCGTCGCCAATGCGACATCGTCGGTGACGCAATTTCCTGGCTACATCACCTCGACGCTCGCCTATTGGCACGACATCAAGCATTTCTGGCGCGGCGCACTGCTGCTCAGCCTCATTTCGGCTTTCGGTGCGCTGTCTGGCGCGCTCATCCTTCTAGGGCTCGACAACCCGGCGTTCCGCGCCTTGGTGCCGTGGCTGCTGCTGGCGGCGACGGCATTGTTCGCTGCCGGGCCATGGCTGAAGCCGGCGCCCAAGCCGGAGCATGAGGCCGCGGTGGGTTCGCTGGTCGGATCGCTGGCGCAGTTCGCCACCGCCGTCTATGGCGGCTTCTTCGGCGCCGGCATGGGCGTCATGATGCTGGCGACGCTCGGCCTCACCCAGTCCGGCGACTATCACCGGCTGAACGCACTGAAGAACATGCTGGCCGTTGTCATAGCTGCGGTCGCCATCCTGGTCTTTGTCTCCGGCGGCGTCATCGCCTGGCTGCAGGCGATCATCATGATCCCAGGCGGCGCGCTGGGCGGCTATGCCGGCGTCTGGATCGCCAGGCGCGTGCCACAGAACGCGGTGCGCGGCTTCGTCATCGCGGTCGGCCTGTTCCTGGCGTTTTACTATTTCGACAAGGGCTGAGCGGCCAAAAGATCCGGCCTTCGCTCTTTCGTCAGCTTTTCCGCCTCGGCCCGCCGCCAGGCGGCGATCTTCTTGTGATTGCCCGAAGTAAGCACCTCCGGGATCGGCCGGCCGTCGAACTCCTGCGGCCGCGTGTAGTGCGGATGTTCGAGCAGGCCGTTCTCAAAGCTCTCTTCGTCGCCCGACACCGCATTGCCCATGACGCCGGGCAGCAGCCGCACCACGGCGTCTAACAGCACAAGTGCCGCCGGCTCGCCGCCGGACAGGATGAAGTCGCCGATCGAGACTTCCTCGAGGCCTCGCGATTCGATGACCCGCTGGTCGACGCCTTCGAAGCGGCCGCAGACGATCACCGCACCCGGCCCGGCGGCGAGCTCGCGCACGCGTGCTTGGTTCAGCGGCTTGCCGCGCGGGCTCATCAGCAGGCGCGGACGTGGATCGCCCGGCGGCGAGGCATGGTCGATGGCGCTGGCCAGCACGTCTGCCCGCATCACCATGCCGGCGCCGCCGCCGGCCGGTGTGTCATCGACAGTCCGGTGACGATCGCGGGCAAAGTCGCGGATCTGGATCGTTTCGAGCGACCAAATGCGGGTCTCGAGCGCGCGCCCGGCCAGCGACAGGCCGAGCGCGCCGGGAAACATCTCGGGATAGAGCGTCAGCACCGAAGCCGAAAAACTCACCGGTTGCCTCCGGCGTCCCTCGGCCCGCGCGGCCTGCCCTTGGGGTCGAAACCGTCGTCACCGGCAGGCTCGCCGTCCTCGTTCTCGACCAACCCTGCGGCGGCCGGATCGATGCGGACAAAGCCGCCGGCGATCGACACTTCCGGAACGGCGGCCTGCGTGAACGGGATGAGCACGCCTTTGCGCTCGGCAAGCGTCACGTCGAGAATGTCGCCGCCGCCGAAATTGTGCACGGCGACGACCTTTCCGATGACCGCACCAGTGTCATCCTTGACCTCCAGCCCGACGAGGTCGGCATGGTAGAATTCATCCTCTTCGCCCTCATCCGGCAACACCGAACGGTCGACGAACAATTCGGTGCCGGCAAGCGCCTCCGCGGCATTGCGATCGCTGACGCCTTTGAAACGCACCACCACCACCGTGTTGGCAGGCCTGATATCGACGATCTGGAAGGCGCGGCCATCCCTGGCGTAGAGCGGACCGTAATCGGCCAGCGCCAGCGGGTCGCCGGTAAAGCTCTTGACGCGCAATTCGCCCTTGATGCCATGCGCGGCACCGATCACGGCCATCTGGACGGGGTTTTGCGGCTTGCTCATCTGCGGAAAATCCTTTGCCTTGCTCTAACCCCAGCCCGTCGTCATTTCAATGATGCCGCTCTTCACCGCTTCCTAACCCGCGTGCCGGAAGATGGCGGAGAACTGGAAGAGCGCAATGCAGGAATTCCTCATACCGGCAAAACCCGATCTACAGGCGGCGCGCGAGGCCTGGCTGAAGATGCTGGCGCGCGAACGACGGCTGTCGCCCGAAACCGTCGAGGCCTATGAGCGCGACACGCGCCAGTTCCTGCATTTCCTGACCGGCCATTGCGGCGGCTCGCCCGGCATTTCCGACATCGCCGATCTGCGCCCCGCCGATCTGCGCGGCTTTCTCGCTGCCCGCCGTACCGAGGGCGCCGGCGCCCGCACGCTCGGGCGCGGCCTAGCCGGCATCCGCTCGCTGCTGCGTTTCCTGGAACGGCGCGGCCTCGCCAATGCGGCAGGTGCGGCAGCCTTGCGCGCGCCGCGGCAGCCGAAATCGCTGCCCAAGCCGCTGACCGCAAGCGATGCAAAACACGTCGTCTCGGTGGAAGGCCAACTGGCGGAGGAGCCGTGGATCGCCGCGCGCAACGCCGCCGTGCTGACCCTGCTCTATGGGTCCGGCTTGCGCATTTCCGAGGCGCTCGGCCTGTCGGGCGCCGATCTGTCCTCGCCTGGTGAGACCGTGCTGCGCGTCACCGGCAAGGGCGGCAAGACGCGGTTGGTGCCGGTGCTGCCGGTGGCGCTGCGGGCGATTGCCGAATACCGCCGCTTGTGTCCCTATCATCTCGATCCCAAGGGCCTGCTGTTTCGCGGTGCCCGCGGCGGCCCGCTGAACCCGGCAATCGTTCAGCGCGACATGGCCAAGCTGCGCTCGGCGCTCAACCTGCCCGACACGGCGACGCCGCATGCGCTGCGCCATTCCTTTGCAACGCATCTGCTTGGGCGCGGCGGCGACCTGCGCACCATCCAGGAGTTGCTCGGCCACGCCAGCCTGTCGACAACCCAGATATACACCGGTGTCGACACCGCCAGGCTGCTCGAGATTTACGAAGCAGCTCATCCGCGTGCGTGATGGATGCTTGATTGGTGGCCATCTCGCAACAATTTTGATGCGCCGATTAACCGTTTTGCCGCTTTTTGCGCCTAGAACCGCAGCATGAAACGCCTCATCGCCATCGCCGACCGCGCGACCCATGTGTCGCTGAAGCTGCTTGTCGCGCTCAACGCCCTGTTTTTCCTCTCCTTCCTCATCATCGCGCTGCTCGCCGCAGGCAAGGCACGCGCCGAGATCCCGGTCTGCGCCGGTGCCGATATGCTGGGCGCGCTGCAAAAGGACGACCCGGCCACCTACCGCAAGATCGAGGCGGACGCGGCAGTGACGCCGAACGGCAAGGGCCTGCTGTGGAAGCTCGAAAAATCAGGCGAAAAACCGTCTTTCCTGTTCGGCACCATGCACGTTACCGACCCGCGCGTCACCACGCTGCCGCCCGCCGCGCAGAAGGCATTCGATGCGGCTGGCACCGTCATCATCGAGACCACCGAAGTGCTCGACAAGCAGAAGATGATGGCCGCACTGCTGAAAGAGCCGGATCTGATGATGTTCACCGACAAGACGACGCTTTCGTCGCTGCTGTCGCCGCAGGGTGCGGCGGTGGTCAACAAGGCGCTCGATGCGCGTGGCATCCCGCCAGCGACCGTCGCCAAGATGAAGCCCTGGTTGCTGTCGGCGATGGTGGCGCTGCCTGCATGCGAAGTCGCCCGCCAAGCTGGCGGCGCACCGGTGCTCGACGTCAAGCTTGCCAAGGACGCCGAGGCTTCGGGCAAATCAGTCGAGGGGCTGGAGACAATCGCCGACCAGTTGCGCGCCATGGCTTCGCTGCCGATCGCCTTTCACCTGAAGGGGCTGGTCGATACGCTGAAGCTTGGCGACAAGGTGAACGACGTCAACGAAACCATGATCGTGCTTTACCGGCGTGGCGACACTGGCATGTACGTACCGCTGTTTCGGACCGTCATTCCCGAACAGGTCGACGACCAATCGGGTTACGCCGAATTCGAGCAGACCATGATCACCAGCCGCAACAAGGTGATGGTCGATCGGGCAGCGCCGATCCTCGCCCACGGCAATGTCTTCATGGCGGTAGGCGCCATGCACCTTCCCGGAGCGCAAGGCTTGGTCGAGGGTTTCCGCAAGACCGGCTACACGGTGACCGCCGTCAACTGAACAACACGGCGGAGTTGCACACCGAATCATTGCCGTGGCGCGACGGCGGACCACCCGCGCTTCGTGCCAAGAAACTGAAAAAGGTTCGGTTTGGCTCGATCGAACCCATTTTGCGGTGGAAATGCATGCCTGCAAGCGATTCCGGATCAGAATTGCCCTGTTTTCGGCGTTTTCAACGCCTAATGTGAAACCGATTCAACGATTGTACGTTGATGGCTATTACTTGATGTTTTTCATCCACGGAGGACACTTTTATGGCGAACACACCCAATCCGAACGACCCATTCACCTCACCGGGTACCGCACGGCCACGCGGCGGCGGCAGCGGCTGGCTGATTGCCCTGGTCGTCGTTATCCTGGCAATTGTCGCCTATTATGTTTTTGGAAGACGTAGCGAGGCACCTGCGCCTGCCGAACCGCCCGCAGCCAGCACACCGGCTCCGGCTCCAGCACCTGCCGAGCCGATGAAGCCAGCCGAACCGGCTCCTGCGCCAGCTCCGGCAACACCCGCTCCGGCTCCCGCTCCGGCAGAACCTGCACCCGCTCCGGCCCCTGCGCCAGCCCCGGCCCCGGCCCCGGCACCAGCACCGGCCCCTCAGTAATCAGACTGCCGACTTAATATATGAACGGCCCGCTGAAAGGCGGGCCGTTTTGTTTTTGGGAACAGCCGTCGATGGCTTCGTCATCCCAGGGCGGAGCGAACGCAAAGCGGAGCGCAGACCCTGGGATCCATGCCGTGACATCCGCCGAAGAATGCAGTAGTGCAGAATCACCGGTTACGAGCCGATGGAAGAGGCACTCGATTCTGGTTCGCCGGAACACTGCCGCTTAGGTAACGGCATGGATCCCAGGGTCTCCGCGACATCGCTCCGCCCTGGGATGACGAATCGCGGCTGTTTCAGCCAATCTCTAAGCTTTGCGATTCACCGCGTTTGCTCAGATATGGATGGGCTTGAAGAACGTCGCCAGTGCCGCCTCCTTGACCGCCTCCGACATTGTCGGATGGGCGTGACAGGTGCGGGCTAGGTCTTCCGACGAGCCGCCAAATTCCATCAGCACCGCCGCCTCGTGGATCATCTCGCCGGCGCCGAAGCCGACGATGTGGACGCCGAGCACGCGGTCGCTGGCCTTGTCGGCCAGGATTTTCACAAAGCCGTCGGTGTGCAGCATGGCGCGCGCCCGGCCATTGGCGCTGAACGGGAATTTTCCCGCCTTGTAGTCGACGCCGGCCTTCTTCAATTCTTCTTCGGTCTTGCCGACCGAAGCGATTTCCGGCGTGGTGTAGACGACGCTCGGAATCACGTCATAGTTCACATGCCCGGCCTGGCCGGCAATGGTTTCGGCCACCGCCACGCCCTCGTCCTCGGCCTTGTGGGCGAGCATCGGGCCGGCGATGACATCGCCGATGGCGTAGATACCGGGGACTTTGGTCCTGAGATGGCCGTCGGTCTTGACCCAGCCGCGCTCGTCGACGTCGACGCCTGCCTCCTTAAGCCCGAGAGCGTCCGAATAGGCCCGTCGTCCCGTCGCGATCAGCACGGCGTCGGCCTCGATCGTCTCGGCCGCCCCGCCTTTGACTGGCTCGAAGGTGACCGTCGCTCCCTTCTTGGCCTTGGCGACGCCGGTCACCTTGGCGCCCAGCCTGAACTCAAAGCCCTGCTTCGACAGCAGGCGCTGGAACTGCTTGGAGACCTCGCCATCCATGCCGCCCAGGATGGTGTCGAGGAACTCGACCACGGTGACCTTGGCGCCGAGCCGCGCCCATACCGAGCCGAGTTCCAGCCCGATGACGCCGCCGCCGACCACCACCAGATGGCCCGGCACCTTGTCCAGCGACAGCGCGCCGGTCGACGACACGATCACCTTCTCGTCGAAATCGACCTTGACACCGGGAATGCCGGCGACGTCGGAGCCGGTGGCGATGACGATGTTCTTGGTCTCGATCTCCTCGACCTTGCCGTCATCGGAGGTCACCGACACCTTGCCAGCCGCAACTACTTTGCCGGTGCCACGAAAACTGTCGATCTTGTTCTTCTTGAACAGGAAGGCGACGCCATTGACGTTGGCCGTCACCGTCGCATCCTTGTGTGCCATCATCTTGCCGAGATTGAGCTTGGGCGCGCCGATCTCGACGCCGAGCGCGTCGAAGGAATGGCCGGCCTCGGCAAACATCTCGGACGCATGCAGCAGCGCCTTTGACGGGATGCAGCCGATGTTGAGGCAGGTACCGCCGAAGGTCGGGTTCTTTTCGACCACCGCCGTCTTCAGGCCGAGCTGTGCCGCCTTGATGGCGCAGACATAGCCGCCCGGTCCCGATCCGATGATAACGACGTCATAGGCCATGATACTGTCCCTTTGCTTTAGCGGCCGCCGCCGACTTCCAGATTGGCGCCTGTCGTATAGGAGGCCTCGTCCGACAGCAGCCAGAGAATTGCGGCCGCGACTTCCTCGGCAGTGCCTGCGCGCTGCATCGGCACCACCCGGCCCATTTTCTCGGCGCGATCCGGCTGCCCGCCGGAGGCATGAATTTCCGTGTCGATGATGCCCGGGCTGACCGCGTTGACACGGACGCCTTCCTCGGCCACTTCCCGCGCCAGGCCGACAGTGAAGGCGTTGATCGCGTTCTTGGAGGCTGCGTAGTCGATATATTGACCTGCCCCGCCAAGCCTTGCCGCGATCGAAGACAAATTGACGATGGCGCCGCCCTTGCCGCCATTTCTGGTCGACATGCGCTTCACCGCTTCGCGTGCGCAAAGCATCGGCCCAATCACATTGATCCGCATCATGCGCTCGAGCCGCGCGAACGACATCTCGTCGACCCGTGACAGGCTGTCGACGACACCGGCATTGTTGACCAGCGCATCAAGCCCGCCGAAGCGGTCTTCGACCGCCTCGAACATGGCCAGCACATCCGTCTCGCTGCCGACATCGGCCTTGAGGGCAAAGGCTTCTCCGCCGCCGGCCTCGATGTCGGCGACCACCGTTTCGGCCGCTTTTGCATTCGACGCGTAATTGACCGCAACGCGGTAGCCGGCCTCGGCGGCAAGCCTGCATGTAGCGGCGCCAATGCCGCGGCTGCCGCCGGTCACCAGCAGGATTTTTCCGCTCATTCCTGACATCCTTTCAGGGCAAAGACGTCCCAGGGCACCTTGGAAAAGCCGTTGGCGCCATAGGCCGCCGACATCTGCAACGACGCCCCCAGATCGGGCAGGATCAGCTTCTTCGGCGCATCCTTTCCTTCGCCCGGCAGCAACGCGATATTGCCCTGGTCGTCGGCCGTATAGATGACCCCCTCCCACACAGTGCAGGCGGCGAGCTCGTCGCCGGTGACGTCGCCGGCCGGGCATTTGTACATCAGTGAGCCATGCGGCCGCGCCACGCCCTCCGTCCACATGACGATTCCGTCGAGAACGACGCCCTTGTCGAGCACCATCTTGAAACTGTTGGTGACGGCGGCCGATTCGCCGGTTGGCCTGAAATCGATCTCGGCTGCGTTTTCAGTGTCGCCGTAGACGGCCAGTTCGAGCGGGCAGGCGGCAAGCGCAGCGGAGACCGTCTGCACGCCGAGTGCGGAGATCGTGACAAACAAACCGGACCGGAAACGAGAGGAACCAATCCGGTGGCGCAGATCCATTCTCCGGCTCACTCGGGCCGCCCCTAGAGGTCGAGCACCAGCCGCTCGGGATCCTCCAGGCTTTCCTTGACCCGCACCAGGAACGTCACCGCTTCCTTGCCGTCGACGATGCGGTGATCGTAGGACAGCGCCAGATACATCATCGGCCGGATGACGATCTGGCCGCCGACCACCACCGGCCGCTCCTGGATCTTGTGCATGCCCAAAATGCCCGACTGCGGCGCATTGAGGATCGGCGTCGACATCAGCGACCCGTAAACGCCACCGTTGGAAATCGTAAACGTGCCGCCTTGCATATCCGCAACCGATAGCTTGCCGTCGCGCGCCGCAAGCCCGAGCCTGCCGATGTCCTTCTCGATTTCGGCGATGGACATCTGGTCGGCATTGCGCACGACCGGCACGACAAGGCCTTTTTCGGTACCAACGGCGACGCCGATATGGGCGTAGTTCTTGAAGATGATGTCGGTGCCGTCGATCTCGGCGTTGACGGACGGGATCTCCTTCAGCGCATGGGTGACGGCCTTGGTGAAGAAACCCATGAAGCCGAGCTTCACGCCGTGCTTCTTCTCGAACACGTCCTTGTATTTGCTCCTCAGCGCCATCACCGCGCTCATGTCGACCTCGTTGAAGGTGGTCAGCATCGCGGCGGTCGATTGCGCTTCCTTGAGGCGGCGCGCGATGGTCTGGCGCAGCTTGGTCATGCGCACGCGCTCCTCGCGCGACGCATCGTCGGCCGAGGACGGCGCGCGCGCGGCGACAGGTGCCGGCACAGGTGCTGCCTTTGGCATTTCGGCCGGCTGCGACGGCGCGCCCCTGGCGATCAGGTCGAGCACGTCGCCTTTCAGCACCTGGCCGCGCTTGCCCGAGCCCGAGACCTGGTCGACCGCAAGATTGTGCTCGGCCAGCAGCTTTGCCGCCGACGGCGCCGGCGGCATTGTGCGTGTCTCAATCGCGCCGGCGTCGCCGGCGATCTTGGCCGTCTCGGCCGCAGCCTGCTGGACGCTCGAGGCCGCGGTCGGAGCCGAGGCCTGCGACACCGCGTCCGGCTTCGCTGCCGGAGCGGCGGCAGCATTGGCTGCCGCGCCGGCGCCTGCCGAAATCGTGCCGAGCAGCGCCCCGACGCCAACCGTCTCGCCTTCCTTGACGGCGATCTCGCTGAGCGTGCCCGCGGCGGCGGCCGGCACTTCCACCGTCACCTTGTCGGTTTCGAGTTCGACCAGCGGCTCATCGGCGGCGATCGCGTCGCCGACCTTCTTGAACCATTTGCCGATGGTCGCCTCGGTGACGGATTCACCAAGTGTCGGGACGCGGATTTCGGTTGCCATTGTGCCTGTCCGTTTCTTTCGGTTCTGTTTTATCCGCCCAGTTCTGTTCTATTCACCAAGCGCGTCGTCGAGCAAGGCGGCAAGCTGGGCGAGATGCTTCGACATCAATCCGGTCGCCGGCGAGGCGGCGGCCGGCCCGCCGGTATAGCGCACCCGCTGGTGCTTGGCGTCGATATGCGCCAGCACCCATTCGAGATACGGATCGATGAACGACCAGGCGCCCATGTTCTTGGGCTCCTCCTGGCACCACACCATCTCGGCATTGCGTAAGCGCGACAGTTCGGTGATCAGCGCCTTGGCCGGGAACGGATAGAGCTGCTCGACGCGCAGCAGGTAGATGTCGTTGATGCCGCGCTTCTCGCGCTCTTCGTAGAGGTCGTAGTAGACCTTGCCCGAACAGAGCACGACACGGCGGATCTTCGAATCCTTGGTGAGCTTGATGGCCTGGCCCGACAGCAGCTGGGCGTCGTCCCACAACAGCCGGTGAAAGGCGCTTTCGCCCGACATTTCCGGCAGCGTCGACACCGCCCGCTTGTGGCGCAGCAGCGACTTCGGCGTCATCAGGATCAGCGGCTTGCGGAAGTCCCGCTTCAATTGCCGGCGCAAGATGTGGAAGTAGTTGGCCGGCGTCGTGACGTTGGCGACCTGCATGTTGTCTTCCGCGCAAAGCTGCAGGAAGCGCTCGAGCCGGGCCGACGAATGCTCCGGCCCCTGGCCTTCATAGCCGTGCGGCAGCAGGCAGACGAGGCCCGACATTCTGAGCCACTTGCGCTCGCCCGACGAGATGAACTGGTCGAATACCACCTGGGCGCCATTGGCGAAGTCGCCGAACTGCGCTTCCCACAGCGTCAGCGCCTTCGGCTCAGCCAGCGAGTAGCCATATTCAAAGCCGAGCACGGCCTCTTCCGACAGCATCGAGTTGATGACCTCGAACCCGGCCTGCGCCGCCGACAGATTGTTGAGCGGGATGTAGCGGGTCTCGTCGCGCTGGTCGTAGAGCACGGAATGGCGCTGCGAGAAGGTGCCGCGCTCCGAATCCTGTCCGGACAGCCGGATCGGATTGCCGTCGAGCAGGATGGCGCCGAAGGCCAGCGCCTCGGCCGTCGACCAGTCGATGCCTTCGCCCGATTCGATCGCCTGGCGGCGGTTGTCGAGGAAGCGGATGATCGTCTTGTGTGCCTCGAAATCCTTCGGCACCTCGGTCAGCTTCTTGCCGATCTCCTTCAGCGTCTTGACCGGTACCGCGGTCTTGCCGCGCCGCTGTTCGTCCTGGTTGTCGGCCGAGCGCAGGCCGGACCAGGCGCCGTCCAGCCAGTCCGCCTTGTTCGGCTTATAGTGCTGGCCGACCTCGAATTCCTGCTCGAGATGCGCCCGCCAGTCGGCCTTCATCTTTTCGAGCTCGGCCTGGCTGATATGGCCTTCGGCGATCAGCCGGTCGGCATAGATCTGCATGGTCGTCTTCTGGTTGCGGATCTTGCGATACATGATCGGCTGGGTGAAGGCCGGCTCATCGCCCTCGTTATGGCCGAAGCGGCGGTAGCAGAACATGTCCACCACGACAGGCTTGTGGAACTTCATGCGGAATTCGATCGCCACCTTGGTGGCATGGACCACGGCTTCCGGATCGTCGCCATTGACGTGGAAGATCGGCGCCTCGATCATCTTGGCCACGTCGGACGGATAGGGCGACGAACGCGAAAAGCGCGGGTTGGTGGTGAAGCCGATCTGGTTGTTGATGATGAAATGCAGCGTGCCGGCGACGCGGTGGCCGCGCAGGCCGGACAAGCCAAGGATTTCGGCAATCACGCCCTGGCCGGCAAAAGCGGCATCGCCATGCAGCAGCAGCGGCAGCACCTTGGCGCGCTCTTCCAGCGGCACGATCTCCTCGCGGCTGCGGCCAAACAGATAATCCTGCTTGGCGCGCGCCTTGCCCATCACCACCGGATCGACGATTTCCAGATGCGATGGGTTGGCGGTCAGCGACAGATGCACCTTGTTGCCGTCGAACTCGCGGTCGGATGAGGCACCGAGATGGTACTTCACGTCGCCCGAGCCTTCGACCTCGTCGGGCGCGGCCGAGCCGCCCTTGAACTCGTGGAAAATGGCGCGGTGCGGCTTGGCCATCACCTGCGACAGCACGTTCAGCCGGCCGCGATGCGCCATGCCGAGCACGATCTCCTTCATGCCGAGCTGGCCGCCGCGCTTGACGATCTGCTCCAGCGCCGGGATCAGCGACTCGCCGCCGTCAAGGCCGAAGCGCTTGGTTCCCTTGTACTTGACGTCGATGAACTGCTCGAAGCCTTCGGCCTCGACCAGCTTTTGCAGGATCGCCTTCTTGCCGGTGGCGGTGAAGGAGATCTCCTTGTCGGCGCCCTCGATGCGCGCCTGGATCCAGGCCTTCTCCTCGGGATCGGAGATATGCATGAATTCGACGCCGAGCGTCGAGCAATAGGTCCGGGTCAGGATGTCGAGCATCTGCCGGATGGTGCCGAATTCCAGCCCGAGCACATTGTCGAGGAAGATCGGCCGGTCGTAATCGGCTTCGGTGAAGCCGTAATTCTCCGGCGACAGCTCGTTATAATCCTCGAGCGGCTTGGCAATGCCGAGCGGATCGAGATTGGCATGCAGGTGGCCGCGCATGCGAAAGGCGCGGATCATCATGATGGCGCGGACGGAATCGCGCGTCGCCTGATGCACGTCGGCGTCGGAAAGCGCTGCGCCGTTGCCGGCTGCTCGGTCCTTGACCTTCTTTTCGATGTGCTTTTCGACCAAGCCCCAATTGCCGTCCAGCGCCGAGACAAGCTCGCCGTTGGCCTGCATCGGCCAGGAGGGCTTGGCCCATGAGGCGCCCTTGGCATTCTTGCGCACGTCGCCAGCGTCGTCCTTCAGCGCCGCGAAAAAGTCCTGCCATTCGGGATCGACCGACGCGGGATCGTCCTCATAAGCGGCATAAAGCGCGTCGATATAGTCGGCATTGCCGCCATAGAGGAAAGAGGTAAGCGAAAACTGGTCGTTGGCCTGATCTTGTCTTGCCATTTTTTTCCGCGGAGCGCCTGCTCCGTCTCCTTTTCAGAGCGAATAGAGAGTAGCGAGTAGGGATTCCCCTGGTTCGCGCCGTTACTCTGTTTTTCCTATTCGCTATTCACTACTCACTTATCCTTTGATCGCCTCGACCAGCGTCGTACCGAGCCGTGCTGGCGACGGCGATACCTTGATGCCGGCCGATTCCATCGCCGCGATCTTGTCTTCCGCGCCGCCCTTGCCGCCCGAGATGACCGCGCCCGCATGGCCCATGGTGCGGCCCGCCGGCGCCGTGCGCCCGGCGATGAAGCCCGCCATCGGCTTGCTGCGGCCACGCTTTGCCTCATCCTTGAGGAACTGCGCGGCGTCTTCCTCGGCCGAGCCGCCGATCTCACCGATCATGATGATCGACTTGGTCTCATCGTCGGCAAGGAACATCTCCAGCACGTCGATGAACTCCGTGCCTTTGACCGGATCGCCGCCAATGCCGACGGCGGTGGTCTGGCCGAGACCGACATTGGTGGTCTGGAACACCGCCTCATAGGTAAGCGTTCCCGAGCGCGAAACAACGCCGACCGAGCCCTTGCGGAAGATGTTGCCGGGCATGATACCGATCTTGCATTGGTCGGGGGTCAGCACGCCGGGGCAGTTCGGCCCGATCAGCCGCGATTTCGAGCGGTCGAGCCTCGCCTTGACCTTGATCATGTCCATCACCGGTATGCCCTCGGTGATGCAGACGATCAGCGGGATCTCGGCCTCGATCGCTTCCAGGATCGCTTCGGCCGCTCCTGCCGGCGGTACGTAGACGACGGAGGCATTGGCACCGGTCTTCGCCTTGCCTTCGGCAACCGTGGAGAAGATCGGCAGCGTCTCGCCCTTCGCGCCGGTCCAGGTCTCGCCGCCCTTCTTGGGGTGGATGCCGCCGACCATTTTCGTGCCGTGATAGGCGAGCGCCTGTTCAGTGTGGAACGTGCCGGTCTTGCCGGTCAGGCCCTGCACCAGCACCTTGGTGTTCTTGTCGACGAGAATGGACATGGTGGTCCTTTTTTAAAAACCGTTGATCGGGGAAGGCCGCGCGCTCATGGTCACAACCGCTTCAGGTCGGCGACGGTGAGGTCGCTTTTGGCGTTGCCGGTGTTGAGCGTCGTCGCCGGCTCGAACATCAGCACGACAGGTTCCTCGCTCAGCGAGCGCGGCCGGTGCTCGACGGCGCGCGGCACGACGATGAACTCGCCGCTGCCAAGTTCCACCGTGCCGTCGCAGAAATCGATGGCGATGCGGCCGCGCAGCACCAGGAACGCCTCGTCCTCATTGTCATGTGCGTGCCAGTCGAAGGCCTCGCCGAACTTGGCGATCTTGACCTGGCTGTCATTCACGTCGCCGGCAATATGCGGATCGAAGACCTTCTTGATCTTCGCATCCGCCGCCTCGACGAGGTTTATCTTGTGTGGAGGCACAGACTCAGCCCTTCACCGCCGCGACAATCTTCTTGGCTGCGTCATCGAGGTCATCGGCCGACACCACGTTCAGCCCGCTGTCGTTGATGATCTTTTTGCCGAGCTCGGCATTGGTCCCTTCCAGCCGCACAACCAGCGGCACTTGCAGGCCGACCTCCTTGACTGCGGCGATGACGCCCTCGGCGATGATGTCGCACTTCATGATGCCGCCGAAGATGTTGATCAGAATGCCTTTGACCGCCGGATCCTTGGTGATGATCTTGAACGCCGCCGTCACTTTTTCCTTAGACGCGCCGCCGCCGACATCGAGGAAGTTGGCCGGCTCGGCGCCGTAGAGCTTGATGATATCCATCGTCGCCATGGCAAGGCCGGCGCCGTTGACCATGCAGCCGATATTACCGTCGAGCGCGACATAGGCGAGGTCGTATTTCGACGCCTCGATCTCCTTCTCGTCCTCTTCGGTGGTGTCGCGCAATTCGAGCACGTCCGGGTGGCGGAACAGCGCATTGTTGTCGAACGACACTTTTGCGTCGAGCACGCGCAGCCGGCCGCTCTTCATGACGATCAGCGGGTTGATCTCGAGCAGGCTCATGTCCTTCTCGACAAATGCCTTGTAGAGGATCGGAAACAGCGTGCCACCATCTTTGGCGGCGTCGCCGTCGAGCCTCAGTGCGGCGTTGAGCGTGTTCACATCGTCGGCCGTCACGCCCTTTTCCGGGTCGATGGCGACGGTGATGATCTTTTCCGGCGTGTCGTGGGCGACCGCCTCGATGTCCATGCCGCCCTCGGTCGAGACGACGAAGGCGACGCGCCCGACCGAGCGGTCGACCAGGATCGACAGATAGAGCTCGCGCTCGATGTCAGCGCCGTCCTCGATGTAGAGCCGGTTGACCTGCTTGCCGGCCGGGCCGGTCTGCTTGGTGACCAGCGTATGGCCGAGCATCTCCTTGGCGTTGGCGACGACCTCGGCCACCGACTTCGCCAGCCTGACGCCGCCCTTCGCATCGGCGCCGAGCTCCTTGAACTTGCCCTTGCCGCGGCCGCCGGCATGGATCTGGCTCTTGACCACATAGAGCGGGCCGGGCAGCGCCTTGGCGGCGGCTTCCGCCTCGCTCGCCTTGAACACCGGCACGCCCTCGGCCACCGGTGCGCCAAAACCTTTCAGCAGCGCCTTGCCCTGATACTCATGGATGTTCATGCGCTATGTCTCCAGCTTGTTTGGCGGGCTTGGTTGCCGGCTTATTTGGCCGCGAGATGCGGAGCGATCTTGACGCAGGCGTCGCACAGACCCTGCACCGCGGCGACCGAACTGTCGAACATCTTCTGTTCGCTTTTCGCCAGTTCGATCTCGATGATACGCTCGACGCCGCCGGCGCCGATCACCACGGGAACGCCGACATAGGTGTTCTTGACGCCATATTGGCCGGAAAGAAAGGCAGCACAGGGCAGCACCCGCTTCTTGTCCTTGAGATAGGCTTCGGCCATGGCGATGGCCGAGGCGGCGGGCGCGTAGAAGGCCGAACCGGTCTTGAGCAGGCCGACGATCTCGGCGCCGCCGTCGCGGGTGCGCTGCACGATCTGGTCGAGCCGCTCCTTCGAGGTCCAGCCCATCTTGATGAGGTCGGGCAGCGGGATGCCGGCAACGGTGGAATAGCGGATCATCGGCACCATGGAATCGCCGTGGCCACCGAGCACGAAGGCGGTGACATCCTCGACCGAGACCTTGAATTCCTCGGCCAGGAAATAACGGAAGCGCGAACTGTCGAGCACGCCGGCCATGCCGACGACGTGGCTCTTCGGCAGGCCGGAAAACTTCTGCAGCGCCCAGACCATGGCGTCGAGCGGATTGGTGATGCAGATGACGAAGGCCTTCGGCGCGTATTTCTTGAGGCCGGCGCCGACCTGCTCCATCACCTTCAGATTGATGCCCAGAAGATCGTCGCGGCTCATGCCGGGCTTGCGCGGCACGCCGGCGGTGACGATGCAGACGTCGGCGCCCTCGATGCCGGCATAGTCGTTGACGCCGGTCAGCCTGGAGTCGAACCCATCGACCGGCGACGACTGCGCGATGTCCAGCCCCTTGCCTTGCGGAATGCCTTCGGCGATATCGAACAGCACGACGTCGCCGAGGTCCTTGAGGCCGACCATGTGAGCGAGGGTGCCGCCGATCATGCCCGAGCCGATGAGCGCTATCTTGTTGCGTGCCATGTCAGGATGTTTTCCCTTTGACTATGACGGCGCCCAAATCCTTGACGATTTGATGACGGCGTCGGAGGAAGAGGCCGGAATGCTGCGGAACCGCGAAATTCGCCGCACGCAATAGCCCCGGCCGTGCAAAAATTCAAACGATTATTTTGGAGTGAGTAATTTCAATCGGTTAGAAACAATGGGACTTACGTAAACGTAAAAGTTCTGAAGCCGGCTAGAGGAATTCTACACAATGGCATCTGAAATCAGAAGGCTATTTCCGGGCGATGACGCCCTTGTGATGCGGGTTGCCGACGAGGTTTTCGATGAGCCGGTCAGGCCGGATCGACTCTCTGCCTATCTCGCGGCGCCCGGCCATTTCATGATCGTGGCCCTCGCCGACGGCGTCGTTATCGGCCAATGCGCCGCGATCGTCCACCGGCACCCGGACAAGGTGAGCGAACTCTACGTAGACGAGGTCGGCGTGGCGCCGGCCTTTCAACGCCAGGGCATTGCGACGAGGATGCTCGACGCCATGTTCGCACTCGGTCGCGAGCATGGTTGTGAGGAGGCCTGGGTCGGCACCGAGCCGGACAATGTTGCTGCTCGCGCACTTTACGAGTCGCGAAAGGTGCCGCATGGGCCGGCGGAGGATTTTGTGATGTATGTTTATCGATTATAGACGCCGCGGGACGGACCCTTTAACGATGGCTGGACAGGTGTGAAGGAGCGCTGCAGATCAGCCTGCTGGGCATCGGGCTCCTAGCCCTAAGCCTGCCGCGCCTCTGTCGATGATCCCCGCGCCTTCTGCCTTTCCACCCAATCCTCCAACCAGTCGTGGCTCTGCATCTCGATCAGCCGCGATGCGGTGCGCTCGAACTCGAAGACCTCGTTGCCGCGCTTGGCCGTATAGAGCTGCGGCGGCGGTGCTGCGGCGCTCATCACCAGCCGCACATGATGATCGTAGAGCGTATCGACCAGCAGGATGAAGCGCTTGGCTTCGTTGCGCTTGCCTTCGCCGAGCACCGGCACATGGTCGATGAAGATGGTCGAGAAACGGCCGGCGATGGCAAGATAGTCACGGGCGCCGAGCGGCCTCTCGCAGAGATCAGCGAAGGAAAACCGCGCCGCCTCGCCGGCAGCACGCGGCACTACGACATGCCGGCCCTTCACCATCAGCATCGTCTCGGCCGTCGGCCTGCCATGCGTCATCACCGCCCAGGCGTCGTCGAGCGCATGGTCGGCGGCGGCATCGGCCGGGGTGACGTAGACCGGCATGCGGCTGAGCTTGTCGAGGCGGTAATCCTTGTCGGCGTCCAGCGCCAGCACCTGCGCGTGGCGCTCCAAGATAGCAACAAACGGCAAGAACAACTGACGGTTCAGGCCGTCAGGGTAGAGCTCCTGCGGCGCGACATTGGAAGTGGCGACCAGCACCACGCCATTGGCAAACAACGCCGAAAACAACCTGGACAGGATCATCGCATCGGCGATGTCGGTGACCGAAAACTCGTCGAAGCACAGCACCCAGGCTTCCTCGGCCAGCGCGCGCGCCACCGGTGGGATCGGATCGTCCTCCTTGGCCGTGCCGTTCTTGCGAGCCTGTCGGTGCTTCTGGATGCGATCCTGCACGTCGGCCATGAAATCGTTGAAATGCACGCGGCGCTTGCGCCGCACCGGCAGCAGCTCGAAGAACATATCCATCAGCATGGTTTTGCCGCGGCCGACGCCGCCATGGATGTAGAGGCCCTTGACTGCCTCGTGCACTTCGCGCTTGCGGGCGAACAGCCACCCAAGTGCGCTTGATTTATGCGCCAGCCGCTTTGCCGATATTTCGTCGATCAGCCGGTCGAGCGCAGCGGCGATCCGCTCCTGCGCCGGGTCGCGCCCGATGGCGCCCGTCTCGACCAGATGGTCGTAGCGCTGCTTGACGGTCGCATGGGTCTGGAGGCCGTCACGCAGATGCATCGGTCACGTCGTTCTGCAGCAATTCCAGGAAAGTGTATAACGGTTTTCCGTCCGGAATTGCGTAACAATAGGGGCGGTTCGATTACCTTGTAAGCGAGATCGGCAGGCCGTTGGAAGTCTGGCCGTCGAATTTCTCGCCGCCCGAGGAATACAGCCGTGCCAGCGTGCCGCCGTTCTCGTCAAAGAGCGTCAGCTGTTTGCCGGCGACGTTCCAGGATTTGATGCCGTCGAGCGGCGCCGGGCAATGCAGCGGTCCGGCGCGATAGCCCGAGCCGAATTTGGTCTGCGGCGTCGCCACCTGACAGCTCTGGCCGGACACGCTTGCCTTCCACACGCCGGCGACGCTGGAGGCGGTCAGGTCGGCAGCGCCGGCCGGCGCCGTCCCGTCGGGCGGCAACGAGGCGACCTGGGTGTTCTGCGGCGCGGTTGGAAATTTCGACGGATCGGCCGGGCCGGGTGTCGCCGGGGGCGGCAGCTGGTTTGCAGTCACCTTGCCGGCGGGCGCAGCTTCCAGCGGCGCCGGCTGCTGCTCGTCCATTGATGAGAACCGCGAGGTTGAACAGCCGCTCGCAACGAGCGCGGCCAGCGATACGGCCAGCAGGCCGGTTTTCGAAAATCTCATTCTTCAACCTCCGTCGGATCCGGCTGGGGGGTGCCGTCCGCGCAATGTCCCTCTCACCAAGATGGAGAAGGTGGCGAAATTTCAACCCGATATGGTTAAAATACGGTTTGCGCCGCTAATGTTGCAAATTTATCGCAAAATGCACATTGCCTGGCTGATACCTCCGGGTCGGTGCGATACGGCGCGCCGGCTCCAAATCCTTGACGTTCACCTCAAATGCTTGCGCCAGCTGGCTCCGGCATTATCTCTTGGCGATCAGCAAACTGCAGGGAGCCGATTTCTTGGCCGCGAGAAAGAGAGCCGCCAACCGCTATTACAGCGGCCCGCCCAGCGATCATTTCGACGGCACCTTGTTCTTCAATCCCGACGGCCGGCCGCCGGGTCGCTTTGCCGATCTGTTGAAATGGCAATTGAGCGGCGAGCGCTCGAAATGGCCGGCGGCGAATCCGAGTCCGTTTCCACCGGCAAGACCGGTCGAGCGGATCGATGGTGCAGCGCTCCGCCTCACCATGGTCGGCCATTCCTCGCTGCTCGTCCAGACAGCCGGCCTGAACATCCTTACCGATCCGGTCTGGTCGCGGCGTGTCTCGCCGCTCTCGTTCGCCGGGCCGAAACGCGTCAATCCGCCGGGCATCGCCTTTTCCCATCTGCCGCCGATCGACCTCGTGCTGGTCAGCCACAACCATTACGACCATCTCGACCTCGCCACGCTGAAGCGCCTGAAGGCAACGCACGACCCGCTACTGCTGACGCCGCTCGGCAACGACGCCATCATCGGCGCTGCCGTTCCCGGTATGCGGCTTTCCGCGCATGACTGGGGCGATCGGGTCGATATCGGCGATGACGTCGCCGTGCATGTCGAGCCGGTGCACCACTGGTCGGCCCGCGGTACTCGCGACCGGCGCATGGCGCTGTGGGCGGGTTTCGTCGTCGAAACGCCAAGTGCAAAGATCTATTTTGCCGGCGATACCGGCTTCCACGGCGGTATCAACTACCGGCTGATGGCTGAAAAGCATGGCGGCTTCCGCCTCGCCATCCTGCCGATCGGCGCCTACGAGCCGCGCTGGTTCATGGCGCCGCATCACCAGGATCCGGAGGAGGCGGTGCAAGGCATGCTTTTGTGCAACGCTGGCTATGCCGCCGGCTGCCACTGGGGCACATTCCGGCTCACCAACGAGCCGATCGACGAGCCGGCCAGAAAGCTCGGCGAAGCGCTTGGAGCCGCCGGTCTGCCGCGGGATCGTTTCCGTGCCTTGCAGCCGGGCGAAGTCTGGGACGTGCCAGAGGTTTAGCGCGGCGGCTGGCCTGACGGCGAAGGCGGCTGCAAAGCTTCCATATGCCTGGCTATATGGGCGGCGTCGCGGCCCACATATGAAAGAAGGCCGGAGCCGAAGGTATGCATCCAATGAAGGCCAAGAAAGTACAGGCCGGGAAAGGCTGTCACGCCACGCTGTTGAATAGGTGCGTTGCGCGAATCGAAAATTGGTAAATCGATCCAGTTATAGTCGAAGCGATATCCCGTTCCCCAGATGACCGAGCCGACGTTCTCGCCGGAGATATCCACTGACCGGGCGCCGCCGACTTCCGCCAGGATTGGCGTTGCTGAGCGTTCATTGCCATCGCTGATGTGGTCCGCGACTTCAGGTTTCTCTGCCAGCGCCTCTGCCGCGGAGACAAAATCGTCATAGGACCTATCGGCTTCAGCCAATATCTGCGAGGCATCCCCGGCCACCAACAGTTTTCCATCGGCGCATCCGAGCACACGTCCCAGCACCACTCCACCATCGCGTGCAAAACGGCGGACGTTCATATCGTAACCGCCGTTGACACCGGTTACGACGGTCGAGGGGGGATACCGCCGCTCCGGGAAACTATCGATAGTGATCTCGAAACGTCCCATTTTGTCGAACCACCACAAAACATCCTGGCCGCGATAGCGCCGCGGCACCCGACGATGCGGACTGACCGAAAGATAGACATCGCGCCCGGATTGCTGGAGTTCATCCGCAATCTGGCTGCCGGATGCACCACTGCCCACCACCAGCACCACTCCGGGGGGAAGCTCGTCGGGGTTGCGGTACCTCGAAGCGTGAACCTGGTAAACGGATCGAGGCAAATCCTTGGCCGCCGCCGGTACCATCGAACGCTGGAAAGGGCCCGTCGCCACAACGACATTGCGGGCCGTCATGCTGCCGGCGTTTGTCTCCAACGCATAATCGCCGGTATCCCTGTGTCGGAGCTTCGTGACCTCCACACCCTCGCGAACCGGAGCTGCAATTTTTGCCGCATAGTGCTCGATGAACCGCGTGATGGCGGTGTGGTGGGCGAATCCTTCCGGTTCAGGGTCCTGATAAGAAACCCCAGGAAGCTCTATTGCCTGGTTGATGAATTGAAACCGAAGCGAATCCCAACGCTCAGTCCGCCAGCGTCCGGCAATACGCGCGCGTTCCAACACGACATGCTCACGTTCATGTTGGTGAAGATAGTAACTCATGGCGAGCCCCGCCTGGCCGCCACCAATAATGATCGTGTCCCAACGCTCAGTCATTGGAAAACTCTATCGCCGGCCCGCCAAACACGTCGTCAGCTTACGGTCTCGGTGCGGTGAAGATCATGGGTAAGACGAAAAAACGGATCCAAGATTGCTTAGCAGCGAAATATCCATTCCCGGACGTCAAATCGACACAACGGTAGCGTTCATTCAACACCATGACAACATTGCATCCGTAGCTGCATATCACAGCCAGGTCCTCGACCCGCCCAGCCACCGCAGGGAACCCAAGCCCTCGCAGAAGCGTTTGTAGGTGTTCAAACCTGCCGGCTGCGAGGTGTCTCTCATGATCAGGTGGATCATCATTCTTTTGATTATCGCGGCCGCGGCAAGCCTGCTCGGCATGCCGGCACTGGCTGGAGCCGCCGCAACCGGCGCCCGCATCCTCATCGGCATCGTGCTGATCATCTTCCTGCTGATCGTGCTTGGCGTATTCGCGGTGACCTGAAAAGCATGCCGCACTGGTAATTTCGGCCGGTATCCGCCATATAGGCGCCAAATCGGCAAGAGACCTTTCGATCCATGGCAAGCGCGGCCCCTTTCGCCAAGATGAACGGTATCGGCAACGAAATCATCGTTGCCGATATGCGTGGCCGTGCCGATCGCGTAACGCCTGCGGCAGCCGTCGCGCTTAATGCCGACGCCGCGACCAGGTTCGACCAGATCATGGCGATCCACGATCCCAGGACGCCGGGCACCGCCTTTTTCATCGACATCTTGAATTCCGACGGAACCAGTGCGCAAGCCTGCGGCAACGGCATGCGCTGTGTCGTCCAGGCGCTCGCCGCCGAGACGGGCCAGAAGACATTTGCCTTTGAAACAGTCGCCGGCATCCTCAATGCCGAGGAACATGCCGACGGAATGATCTCGGTCGACATGGGCAAGCCGCGCTTTGGCTGGCGGGACATCCCGCTGGCCGAGGAGTTTCGCGACACCCGCATGATCGAACTGCAGATCGGCCCGATCGATGCGCCGGTACTGCATTCGCCGTCGGTCGTCTCGATGGGCAATCCGCACGCCATCTTCTGGGTCGACCGCGACGTCCGGTCCTATGAACTCGAGCGCTTCGGCCCGCTGCTCGAAAACCACCCGATCTTCCCTGAGCGCGCCAACGTCACCATCGCGCAAGTGACTTCGCCGGAGACCATGGCCATCCGCACCTGGGAGCGCGGCGCCGGACTGACCAAGGCCTGCGGCTCGGCTGCTTGCGCCGCCGTGGTCGCCGCGGCCCGCACCCGGCGCACCGGCCGCAGCGTCACGCTGATGACGCCCGGCGGCGGCTCGCTGCACGTCCTGTGGCGCGACGACGACCACGTCATCCTGACCGGTGCCGCCGAATGGGAATTTTCCGGCAGCTTCGATCCGTCGACCGGGGCGTGGGCGCGCGACACCGAAAGCGCCGCCTGATGGCTCCTCGTGGCAACAGGGGTATCGACGTCGTCACCTTCGGCTGCCGGCTGAACACCTATGAATCCGAGGTGATGCGGCGTGAAGCCGAAAGTGCGGGCCTCGGCGGGCTCGAAGGCGGCGCTATCATCTTCAACACCTGCGCCGTCACCGGCGAGGCGGTGCGCCAGGCCAAGCAGTCGATCAGAAAAGCCCGCCGTGAGAACCCGGCCGCCCGCATCATCGTCACCGGCTGCGCCGCGCAGACCGGCCCGAAGGATTTCGTCGCCATGGACGAGGTCGATCTCGTCCTCGGCAATGAGGAGAAGCTGAAGGCGCATTCATATCGCGCGCTGCCGGATTTCGGCGTCAACGACACCGAAAAGGCGCGCGTCAACGATATCTTTTCGGTGCGCGAAACGGCCACCCACATGGTCGACGCCATCGAGGGCCGGGCGCGCGCTTTTGTCCAGGTGCAGAACGGCTGCGACCACCGCTGCACCTTCTGCATCATTCCCTACGGTCGCGGAAATTCGCGCTCGGTCCCGATGGGCGCCGTGGTTGAGCAGGTCAAGCGACTCGCCGGCAATGGTTATGCCGAGATCGTGCTGACGGGCGTCGACATGACCAGTTTTGGCGCCGATCTGCCGGGCGCACCGAAGCTCGGCAAATTGGTCAAGACCATCCTGAAGCAGGTGCCAGACGTGAAACGCCTGCGGCTTTCTTCCATCGATTCGATCGAGGCCGACGACGATCTGCTGGACGCCATCGCCACCGAGCCGAGGCTGATGCCGCATCTGCACCTGTCGCTGCAATCGGGTGACGACATGATCCTGAAGCGGATGAAGCGCCGGCACAGCCGCGACCAGTCGATCCGCTTTTGCGAGGATGTGCGCAAACTGCGCCACGGCATCGTTTTCGGCGCCGACATCATCGCCGGCTTCCCGACGGAGACGGATGCCATGTTCGAAAACTCGCTGGAGATCGTCGAGGAATGCGGCCTGACGCATCTCCATGTCTTCCCGTTTTCGCCGCGCCAGGGCACGCCCGCCGCGCGCATGCCGCAGCTTCGCCGCGAAATGGTCAAGCAGCGCGCCGCACGGTTGCGCGCCGCCGGCGAGGTCGCCTACCGCCGTCACCTTTCCTCGCTCGCTGGCACACGCCAGTCGATCCTGGTCGAGCGCGATGGGCTCGGCCGCACCGAAGGGTTTACGCTGGCCGTGTTGTCAGCCGGGGCGCCGGGCGACATCGTCGAGGCTGATATCGCCGGCAATGACGGTATCAGACTGATCGCCGCGCCGCTTGCCGCCCGCGCCGCCTGAGAGCGCAAGACATGGCCGGGTTTTTCAAGAAGATATTTTCGTTCGGCAAGAAGGAAGTTGTCGAGGAGCGGCCCGACGAGACCGCACCGCTGCCGCCGATCAAATGGGACGAACTGGAGGCGCTGAAGCCGGCGGCCGAGCAGGCCGTCCCGGAGTTTTTGAAACGCGAAGAGTCGCGGCCCGAGGCAGACACTGCGCCTCCGCCGTCTGTCGAGACGGAAGCGCCGCCCGCGCCGCAGCCACCGCTCGAACCCGCACCAACCATTCCGCCCGAGCCAGAGATCCAGCCGGAGTCGGAAACGCCTGCTGAGGAGCCGGAAGAAATCCCGGCCGAGCTTGTTATTCCCGAGCCGGAGCAGCCGGAGATTGTCCAGACTGAGCCTCGGTCATCGGAAGCTGGCGCTGCCCCTCATCCGCCTGCCGGCACCTTCTCCCCGTATGGTGACGGGGAGAAGGGGGCTGATCGGCAGGCCGAGCCTCCTTTTGAAAGCGATGAAGAAGAAGCTGCAACGCTGACGTCCCCCTCTCTCCGTCCTTCACGGGGGTCCGGAGGACCGGCGAGACAAGCGGCTCGCCCCGGAACGGGAAAGGGTGAGGGGCAGCGCGAACCTCTGCAAGATACCGCACCGCCCGCCGAGAGCCCCTCCGCAGCGCCCGAAGCGCCGCCGGCCGAAATCCCGCCTCCGCTCCGCCAGCCCGCCCCGGTCGAAACGAAACCGGTCTTGACCGAGATTGCGCCCGAACCAGAGGCCATTCCGCAACCATCGCCGGAGCCAAAACCTGCCCCCGGCAAGGTGACCGTAACCAAGAAGGTCGAGCAGAAGGCCGAGCCGCAAAGAGCGCCCGAACCGGCGCCGAGGCGCTCCTGGTTCCAGCGCATGCGAGACGGGCTTGCCCGCTCTTCCAGGGAGTTGTCCGGCAACATCGCCGGCGTCTTCACCAAGCGCAAGCTCGACGAGGACACGCTGCAGGACCTGGAGGATGTGCTGATCCGCGCCGATCTCGGCATGGAGACGGCTTTGCGCGTTACCGACGCGCTCTCCGCCAGCCGCTACGGCAAGGATGTCTCCGAGACGGAAGTCCGCGCCATCATGGCGGCGGAGGTGGAGAAGGTGCTGACCCATGTCGCCATGCCGCTGGAACTCGACCTCAGCCACAAGCCGCATGTCATCCTGGTCGTCGGCGTCAACGGCACGGGGAAAACCACGACCATCGGCAAGCTCGCCGCAAAGCTGACCGATGGCGGCCTCTCGGTGATGCTCGCCGCCGGCGACACTTTCCGCGCCGCCGCGATCGAGCAGTTGAAGATCTGGGGCGAGCGCACCAACTCGCCGGTCATTGCCTCGAAGCTCGGCGCCGACGCCGCCGGCCTCGCTTACGACGCCTTCGAGCGGGCGAAGGAGGCCGGCTCCGACGTGCTGATCATCGACACCGCCGGGCGGCTGCAGAACAAGACCGAACTGATGGCGGAACTGGAAAAGATCGTCCGCGTGCTGGGCAAGCTCGATCCGGAAGCGCCGCACACCGTGCTGCAGACGGTCGATGCCACCACCGGCCAGAATGCGCTCAACCAGGTCGAGATCTTCCGCAATGTCGCCGGCGTCAACGGCCTGGTGATGACCAAGCTGGACGGCACGGCGCGCGGCGGTATTCTGGTGGCGATCGCGGCAAAGCACAAATTGCCGGTCTACTTCATCGGCGTCGGCGAACAGGTCGACGACCTCGAACCCTTTTCCGCAAGCGAGTTCGCCAGGGCGATCGCTGGCGTGGCTTGACGAGCATGATCCCGAAAAGTTGCAGACTTTTTGGATTGGATCGTGCGTAAGAAGGATCCCATGAACCCACCCATCCTCGAACGCGACCTGTCCGATCCGCGACGCAAGGCGTTGAACTCCGGCCTGAAATTCCTGCTCGAACTCGGGCCTGGTCTGGTGTTCTTTTTCACCACCATCCGCGGCGCGTGGCTTGTCGGGAAATTCCCGATCCTCAGCCATATCGGCGAGCCTATCCTGATTGCCACAGCGTTCTTTATGGTGGCGACGGCGCTGTCGCTCAGCGTTTCGTGGATTTTGACGCGCAGCTGGCCGATCATGCCGCTGGTCTCGGCCATCGTCGTGTTTGTGTTTGGTGCGCTGGCGCTGTGGCTGCAGGACAAGACCTTCGCTTTCATGAAGCCGACAATCATCAACAGCCTGTTCGGCATCACGCTGCTTGGCGGGTTGGCGTTTGGCAGATCGCTGTTGGGCTATGTCTTTGATTCCGCCTTCAATCTCGACGCCGAAGGCTGGCGCAAGCTCACTTTCCGATGGGGGCTTTTCTTCCTTTTTCTGGCTGTGCTGAACGAGGTCGTGTGGCGCAATTTTTCTGAGGAAACCTGGCTTTATTTCAAGGTCTGGGGCACGATTCCCATTACCCTTGTCTTCACGTTAAGCCAAATGCCGTTGATCCTGCGCCACTCGCTCGAGGACAAGGCCGCCAAGGAAGAGAAAGCCGGCAAATAGAGCAATTCCAAGAAAAGTGTGTAGCGGTTTTCCGGGGAAAAGCGCGTAGCGCTTTCCCTAGGGAATTGCGTCAGAATAGGAGGAGAGGGGCATGGAATTCATCACCACGCGCGACGAGTTGAGGACGATCTACAAGACGCCTCGGCCGACCGACGGTTCGATCCGCAAGGAACTGAAGGCATTGGACGGCCACTGCCGTTCCTTCATCGGCAAGGGCCCCTTCGTGCTGATCGGCTCGTCCGACGGCGCCGGCAATGCCGATGTGACGCCGAAGGGCGACAGGCCGGGCTTCGTAACAGTGCTTGACGAGAAGACCATCGCCATCCCCGACCGGCCCGGCAACAACCGGCTCGACACGCTGGAGAACATCCTTCTCAATCCCTCGATCGGGCTGCTCTTCCTCATTCCCGGCATGAACGAAACGCTGCGTGTCAATGGCGATGCCCGCATCACCGTCGATGCGTCATTGCGTGAGCGGCTGGCGGTCGACGGCAAGGCACCGCAAAGCGTCGTCGTGGTGACGGTCAAGGCCGCCTACATGCATTGCGCCAAGGCCTTCATGCGCTCCGAATTGTGGAAGCCGGAGAGCTGGTACGACCGCGCGACGCTGCCGACGCTCGGCCAGATCCTGCGCGACCAGTTGGCGCTCGCCGATTCGGCCGAGGCGACCGACCGCTGGCTGGACGAGGAATACAGAGAGACCATGTGGTAGTGTGCCCGGCGACGAATCGCTCGAGCCGGTCTCCATTTCCTTGCTCAACATCCTCGCCATCTCTGGCAGCCTGCGCGCCGCCTCGACCAATTCGGCCCTGGTCGCGGCACTCGCGCAAAACGCGCTGCCGGACTGTCACGTCGCCGTCTACGATGGGCTTGGGCGGCTGCCGATCTTCAACCCCGACGACGAAGGCGAGCGAACGCCACCGCAAGCAGCGGCGCTGATCGACGCGGTCACCGCCGCTGACGGCGTCATCGTCTCCTGCCCGGAATATGCCCATGGTGTGCCAGGCGGCCTGAAGAACGCGCTCGACTGGCTGGTGTCGCGCGATGCAGCCGTCGGCAAACCGGCCATGCTGGTACATGCCTCGCCGCGCTCGCTGTTTGCCCGCGCCGCACTTGCCGAGATCATGCGGACAATGTCTTTCGCGCTCTATGAGGAAGCAGCGCTCGAAATCGCGTTGCTCGGCAAGAAGCCGCCGGAGGTGGAGAAAATCCTGGCGGAACCGGAAAACCGGCTGGCGATGCGCAGCGCCGTTTCGGCCTTCGCGGGCTTCATCCGCTCGCGTTAAGTGGCGGCCATCGTGCTGTCGTATCCCAGGGCAGAGCGAACGCGAAGCGAGCGTCGGCGATCCTTCGCGCCCCCCTCTGTCCTGCCGGACATCTCCCCCACAAGGAGGGAGATTGGCCGTCATCCCTGCTTTCGCCAATCTCCAACGTTGAAAGAAGGGCCATGCGGCGAAGCTGCCGATCTCCCCCCAAGTGGGGGAGATGCCCGGTAGGGCAGAGGGGGGCGCTGTCCCGCAGGCCTCTCGCAAACTTCCGCACTGCCGCTGTGCTCGTCGAGAAATCAGCCCTTGCCCCTCCGCGTCTCGACGTCGGTCTCGCCGACGAACCAGTCGCGTGCAGCGACTTCCTCGAACACCACCCAGACATCGTTGCTGGTCAGGCCGGTGGCGCCGGTGATGGCCGCCGTCACCTGGGCGGCGATCGCGGCCTTTTTGCCGGCCGGGTCATCGGCAATCACCTCCTTGACCAGGCGGATATTCACGAATGGCATGGTGCCCTCCCTTGGATATGCTTGGCGGCCGTTCAATAGGTTTTGGCGCCGTTGACCATGAGCCGGACCATGTAGAGCGAGGTCGTGCCGGCGATGTAGAGGCAGTTCAGCTTGTTGCCGCCGAACACGCAATTGGCGACGACTTCCGGTACCTTGACCTTGCCGATCAGCGTCCCGTCTGGATCGTAGCAATGGATGCCGTCGGCGGCACTGGTCCAGATGCGGCCGTCCGCATCCAGCCTGAAACCGTCGAACAGGCCGGCGGTGCAGTCGGCAAAGACCTTTTCGCCGGAGACCGTCTTGCCGCCCTGGCCAACAGTGAAAACCCGGATGTGCGCCGGGTTTTGGGCGCCATGCGTGCGGCCGGTGTCGGCGACGTAGAGCTTGCTCTCGTCGAGCGAGAAGGCGAGCCCGTTGGGCCTGACCATGTCGGTGATCACCGCCTCGGTCTCGCCGGTGCCGGGATCGACGCGGTAGACATGGCAGGCGCCGATCTCACTTTCGGCCTTGTCGCCCTCGTAATCGGTATCGATGCCGTAGCTCGGGTCGGTGAACCAGATCGAGCCGTCGGACGTGACCACCGCGTCATTGGGCGAGTTCAGCCGCTTGCCGCGCCATTTGTCGGCGATGGTGATGACCGAGCCGTCATGCTCGGTGCGGCTGACGCGGCGGCCGGAGTGCTCGCAAGTGACCATCCGGCCTTGCCGGTCGACGGTGTTGCCATTGGAATTGCCGGACGGCTGACGGAACACGCTGACGCTGCCGTCGGTGTCATCGTAGCGCAGCATGCGATTGTTCGGAATGTCGGACCACACCACATAGCGCCCGGCCGCAAACCAGGCCGGCCCCTCCGCCCATCGGCAGCCGGTAAACAGCCTGTCGACCTGTGCGTTGCCGTTGAACAGCCGCGAAAAGCGCGGATCGAGAACTTCGTAGAATTCGCTGGTCATGGTTCCTCCCGGTATCAGTCGCTTGGCGAGCCGCGATCAAGCCAGCCTGCGATCGATATGGCAAGATCGATGATGCGTCAGAAGCATTAGGGGAGCGAATGCTGGGCCGGACGGCAGGTCACATCCCGTTAACCGGCTATGCGCCCAGCGCAATGGTGCATTGCAACATCTTATTTTTGCAACGCACCATAACTATGTCATGCTTCGTATCGATCAAGGGAGGAACAACTGGCCGCGAAATGCGGCGCAAAAGGAAACTCGCTATGATCATCGACAGCCTCATGAGCCGCGCTCGCGCCAGCATCGCCAAGCGCCGGCATTACAACCGCCTCGTCGCCGAAATCGACAGCTTCAGCAGCCGCGACCTCGCCGACATGCGCGCCGACCGCTCAGAAATGCTCTATCAGGTCCACAAGCAGATCTACGGCTGAGTCTTCGGTCGACCTATCACGATCGGCGGGCATCAGCCCGGCACGGCCAGCGCCTTCTCGATCTCCGGCAGCAGCAGCGTCTGCGCCGAGTCCGGCGTCAGCGGCCCGACATGCTTGTAGGCGATCTTGCCATCCTTGCCGATGACGAAGGTCTCCGGCACGCCGTAGACACCCCAGTCGATCGCTGTGCGCCCGGCCTGGTCGACGCCGATCGCCTGGAACGGATTGCCGAGATCGCCAAGGAACCGACGGGCGTTTTCCGGCTGGTCCTTGTAGTTCAGCGCTGCCATGACGAAGCGTCTGTCCTGCGACAGCGCCAGCAGCACCGGATGCTCGTCGCGGCATGGCGCGCACCAGGACGCGAAGACGTTGACCAGCGTCACTTTGCCGGCGAACTGTTTTGAATCGAGGCCCGGCAAATTGGTGCCCTCGAGCGCCGGCAGGTTGGTCTGCGGCGCCGGCAAGCCGATCAGCGCCGACGGCACTTCCGACACGTCGCGCCCGGACAACAGCTGCGCCAGGAACAATCCCGCCAGCCCGAGAAAGACCAGCAGCGGCACCAGCACGATCAGGCGGCGACGCGCCGGTGTTTCCGTTTCCGTGCTCATGATTTTGCTGCCTTGTCGGAGCGCCGGCGCACGCCGGACGCCTCCAGCTCGGCGAGCTCTCGCTTGCGGCCGCGCTGGTCGAGCAGGATCCAGCCAACCAGCCCGGCCAGCACCACGGCCGTAATGGCATAGGCGGCGGTGACATACAGGGCATGCATGCTCATTTTCCCGATCCAAGGCTTCTCACGGCGAAATTCATAGCCTCACCGGCTGTTTGTCGCAATGAACGGGTCTGCGGCAGATTTGCGGTTATCGCAAGCCGAAGGTCACTGCGAAAGCAAAACACCTGATATGTTTTTGATACGCATGTATTGGCACGTCAGGGACAGCCTGACAGCCCCTTCGCAGGTAAGCAGGATTCTACCGGCGTCATCCCACATCCTGATTGCACTGGAGCCATGGCTCTGGAACTTGCGAAGGCTAATGGATTCGACCGCGATGAACTCAAGCCCCGAAAGACACGGCATTGAACGCCGCCCATTTGGCGGGGGGCCGGTAGGGAAGGACGGTCGAGATGAAGGAAAGGTGCATGCTAGGCCCGTTGCGGTCCATCTTGGCCCCGGTAACCTCGACGGAGGACAGATCGGGGTAGTTGCCGTAGATGGTCTGGAGAAAGATCGGGTTCTCTATGCGCAGCGGCCACATCAATCCGTTCCGTGCCGCAGCGCCAGCGCCGCTGCCACCGGCCCGAGCACGGCAAGAAACAGGGTCAGCGCGGTAAGAATGAGGAAGGGATGCAGGAAGGGATCGGGGTCCGCCACCGCGCCATAGCTTGCCGATACGCCGAAGATCAGTACGGGAATGGTCAGCGGCAGCACCAGCACCGAGATCAGCAGTCCGCCGCGCGGCAACGCTACCGCCACCGCGGCACCGGCAGCACCGATGAAGGTGATCGCCGGCGTGCCGACCAGAAGCGTCAGCGCCGTGGCGCCGATGCCGGCCGGCTCCATGTTCATGAACAGGCCGAGCAGGGGAGCCGCGACGACCAGCGGCAGCACGCTTCCCGCCCAATGCGCCAGGCATTTCGTCAGCACGGTCAGGGCCAGCATGTGCCGGTCGTTGCCAAGCACCAGAAGATCGAGCGAGCCGTCCTCGCGGTCAGCCTGGAACAGCCGGTCGAGGCCGAGCAGGCAGGCCAGCAAGGCGGCGATCCACAGGATCGCCGGGCCGATGCGGGCCAGCAGCTTCAGGTCGGGACCGACGCCGAAGGGGATGGTCGCGATAACGGCCAGAAAGAAAATCACGCCGGTAAGCGCCCCGCCGCCGGCGCGGATACTTAAGCGGATGTCGCGCAGGAAGAGGGCTAGCATGATGTGAGATGCTTTCGCCCAGGCACCCCCCTCTGTCCTGCCGGACATCTCCCCCGCAAGGGGGGAGATTGGATGTCGCCTCGGCTTTCGTCAGTCTTCAACGTGAAAGAGAGGGCGAGTCGTTGAAACCGCCAATCTCCCCCCTTGCGGGGGAGATGTCCGGCAGGACAGAGGGGGGTGCGACAGAGCGCCGGCATCACCCAACCATCCCCATCACAAGCTCCCTCGCCCCCTCCAGCCGCAGCGGCAAATGCGTGGCCGCAACCACGATCCCCCCACCATCGAGATGCTTCCGCATTAGCCCGCCGAATCTCTCCTCCGAAGCCTTGTCCAGTCCCGCCGTCGGCTCATCGAGCAGCCACAATGGCCGATGACTGACCAGCAGTTTTGCGATCGCGGCGCGGCGGCGCTGGCCGGTCGAGAGATAGCCGAACGGCAGATGGCCGATGCCGCCCAACCCGACGGTCTCCAGCGCCTCTTCAACACCCCTGGAACCGGCGCCCGAAAAATCGCGCCAGAAGCACAGATTCTCCTTAACGGTGAGTGCGCTCTTCATTGCGTCGAGGTGGCCGAGATAGTGACAGGCCGAGGCGGCCGACGGAAAGTCTTCGCCACCACCTTCGAACCGCACACGGCCTGCCGCCACCGGCAACAGTCCGGCGATGATCCTGAGCAGCGTCGATTTGCCGGCGCCGTTCGCCCCGGTGACGACCAGCGCCTGGCCATCCCCCAGCGCGAATTCGATGCCGGAAAATACCGTCTCGCCGCCGCGTTCGCCGCCCAGATTTTCGGCGATCAGCCGCATCCGTTCCCCTTCGCCGAAAGTTCAAGCGCGGCTTCGGTGCGCCGCAGCAAAAATGGCAATTCCGTGTCTAGAACTATTCCAGAAAATTCTCTATATCCGCATCATCCGTGCCAGCGGTCGGCACGGGAACCGAATTTGCGCCGAACCAGCGCGCGTGCCGCCTTGAACGGCCCGGACGCTTGGGAACGGATAGCGGAAATGGCCGTACCCGCACCTTTGCGCGTGATTTGCATGCCCACTGGCGTCCGTTCCCTCCCCGGCAACCGACAGTTAGGGATCGCACGTGTCCAAATCACTCGACAGCTTCAATTGCCGCCGCACGCTGACCGCCGGCGGCACCGAGTACATCTACTATGACCTTGTCGAGGCCGAAAAGAACGGCCTCACCGGCATCGCTCAATTGCCCTATTCGATGAAGGTGCTGCTGGAGAACCTGCTGCGCAACGAGGACGGCCGTTCCGTCACCAAGGAGAGCATCCAGGCGGTCGCCGGCTGGCTGACCGACCGGGGCACTGCCGGCGTCGAGATCGCCTATCGCCCGGCCCGCGTGCTGATGCAGGATTTCACCGGCGTTCCGGCTGTGGTCGACCTTGCCGCCATGCGCGACGCCATGGCCTCGCTCGGCGGCGACCCGCAAAAGATCAACCCGCTGGTGCCGGTCGATCTGGTCATCGACCATTCGGTCATCGTCGACGAATTCGGCACGCCGCTGGCTTTCGCCCGCAATGTCGAGCTTGAGTATGAGCGCAATGAGGAACGCTACAAATTCCTGAAATGGGGCCAGCAGGCGTTCCGCAATTTCCGGGTCGTGCCGCCCGGCACTGGCATCTGCCATCAGGTCAACCTTGAGTACCTCGGCCAGGTCGTGTGGACCAACAGCGAAGATGGCGAGACCACCGCCTATCCCGACACCTGCGTCGGCACCGATTCGCACACCACCATGATCAACGGCCTTGGTGTTCTCGGCTGGGGCGTCGGTGGCATCGAGGCCGAGGCCGCGATGCTCGGCCAGCCCGTCTCCATGCTGTTGCCCGAAGTGATCGGCTTTCGCCTCACCGGCAGGCTGAGGGAGGGCGTCACCGCCACCGACCTGGTGCTCACCGTCACGCAGATGCTGCGCAAGAAGGGCGTCGTCGGCAAGTTCGTCGAATTCTTCGGTCCGGGCCTGTCCAACATGACGCTGGCCGATCGTGCCACCATCGGCAACATGGCGCCGGAATATGGCGCCACCTGCGGCTTCTTCCCGGTCGACAGCGAAACCATCCGCTACCTCACCATGTCCGGCCGTGACGAAAGCCGCATCGCCCTGGTCGAGGCTTATTCGAAGGCGCAAGGCCTATGGCGCGACGTCGGCTCGGCCGATCCGGTCTTCACCGATCTGCTCGAGCTCGATCTCGGCAGTGTCGTCCCGTCGATGGCCGGCCCGAAGCGGCCTGAAGGCCGGGTCGCACTTGAAGACATTCCGGCCGGCTTCGACAAGGCCATGGAGACCGAATACAAGAAGGCCGCCGAAATCGACAAGCGCTATGCCGTCGAGGGCACGGACTACGATCTTGGCCATGGCGATGTCGTCATCGCCGCCATCACCTCCTGCACCAACACCTCGAACCCGAGCGTGCTGATCGGCGCCGGGCTGTTGGCGCGCAACGCCAACCGGCTCGGCCTTAAGCAGAAGCCGTGGGTCAAGACCTCACTGGCGCCGGGCAGCCAGGTCGTCGCCGAATATCTGGAGAAATCCGGCCTGCAGAAGGAGCTCGACCAGATCGGCTTCAACCTGGTCGGCTTCGGCTGCACCACCTGCATCGGCAATTCCGGCCCACTGCCGGCGCCGATCTCCAAGACCATCAACGATAAGGGCTTGATTGCTGCCGCAGTCTTGTCCGGCAACCGCAATTTCGAAGGCCGCGTTTCGCCCGACGTACAGGCGAACTATCTCGCCTCGCCGCCGCTGGTCGTCGCCCACGCGCTGGCCGGGACCGTGACCAAGGATCTGACCACCGAGCCGCTCGGCGAGGATCGCAACGGCAATCCGGTCTATCTCAAGGACATCTGGCCGAGTTCAGTCGAGATCCAGGAATTCATCGAGAAGAATGTCACGCGCGAATTGTTCGCCCGCAAATATGCCGACGTCTTCAAGGGCGACGAGTACTGGCAGAACGTCAAGGCGCCGGAAGGCCAGACCTATGCCTGGGACGACAATTCGACCTATGTGCAGAACCCACCCTATTTCGCCGGCATGACATCAGGCTTCGGCAAGATCGGCGATATCAAGGGCGCGCGTGTGCTCGGTCTGTTCGGCGATAAGATCACCACCGACCACATTTCGCCGGCCGGTTCGATCAAGGCGGCCTCCCCGGCCGGCAAGTACCTCACCGACCACGGCGTCGGCGTCGCCGATTTCAACCAGTATGGCACGCGCCGCGGCAACCACGAGGTGATGATGCGCGGCACCTTCGCCAACATCCGCATCCGCAACCACATGCTGGGCGAGAACGGCCGCGAGGGCGGCTACACCATCCATTACCCGTCGAAGGAAGAGGAATCGATCTACGACGCCGCCATGCACTACAAGAAGGAGGGCGTGCCGCTGGTCATCTTCGCCGGCGTCGAATATGGCAACGGCTCGTCGCGCGACTGGGCGGCCAAGGGTACGAATCTGCTCGGTGTCCGCGCGGTCATCGCCCAGTCCTTCGAGCGCATCCACCGCTCCAACCTGGTCGGCATGGGCGTAATCCCCTTCGTCTTCGAGGAAGGCACCTCGTGGGCCTCGCTCAACCTCAAGGGCGACGAACTGGTCGAGATCGACGGACTGAGCAACATCAAGCCGCGGCAGAAGATGATCGCCAGGATCACCTATGGCGACGACAGCGTCAAAGAGGTTCCGATCATCTGCCGCATCGATACGCTGGACGAGCTCGACTACTTCAAGAATGGCGGCATCCTGCAATACGTGCTGCGCGACCTTGCGGCTTAAGGGAGTAGGGCAATAAGGGAGTAGGGCAATAAGGGAGTAGGGCAGTAGGGGAAGCAAGGACAAGCACCTACTGCCCTACTGCCCTACTTTGGCTTTCCAAACCGCGCTGTCGCCGCCAGCAGCACGCCGAGCATCAGCCCGTTGAGGATGTGCCACAGGAAATGCGTGCCGAGCGGAAAGCCGCCGCAGACCAGCGGATCGATCATCCGGCAGACGACCGACACGACGAAGATCGCCGAACCCGCCAGATTGTACCAGCCGGCACGATTGCCGCTGGCCGCCACCCAGGCGCCGAAGAAGGCAAGCGCCAGGAAGGGCGGCAGGTAGCCGGTCGTGCCGTTCGACGCTTGGCGCAGCCAGTCCGGCACGGCAAAGGTCACCAGCCCGGCAACGGCGTAAAAGGCGACGAAGATGACGATCGCCTTGCCCCATTTCATGCCGAGAAAACGTCGCAGGTTGAACAGCGTGTAGGCCAGCGTGAACCCTGCAATCGGCAGCACGTCGGCCAGGATCATTCCCCTTGTGGCAAAGGTGTGGAACAGCGACGAGCCGACGCCGATCGCCACCACCCACCAGGCCAACACTTCGGCGAAGGCGCCGGTGCCGCGCTTGCGCACCTGCCAGACACCCCATAGCCCGGCGGCAAAAAAAGCCAGATTGCTCAGCGCATTGAGCGGTTCAGCCCAGAATTCCGGCCCCGTCCGTTCGCAATAGAGGTCGACCGGCGCCAGGAGAGATTGCCACATGCTGATTGCCGCCCGAATCGCTTCCATCGTGAAGTGCGCGTCCACCTATTGCGCCCTTGCCAGCGGTTGCAACGGCAAAATTTCACCGCAACGTGACTTCCCGTTGACTGCCGCTTCTGCCACATATTTCGACAATCAGAACAAAGCCGGCATCACCGGCGGGATCGGAACGGCCATGTCATCTCGAAGACCATTGCGGCTTGCGGCCGTTGCGCTGGCTCTCTCGGCGTTTGCCGGAAGCGCCTTCGCCGAGCAGGCCGACAAGCCATTAGGCGTCGTCGAGCTCTTCACCAGCCAGGGATGTAATTCCTGTCCGCCGGCCGACGAATTCTTCGCCGAGCTCGCCGCCAAGGAGAACATCGTCGCGCTCGCCTATCATGTCGACTATTGGGATTACCTCGGCTGGCAGGATACGCTGAGCCGCAAGGAAAATACCGAGCGGCAATATGAGTATATGCGCGCCTTCGGCAGCCGTTCCGTCTACACCCCGCAAGCCGTCATCAACGGCCGCAGCCATGTCAATGGCGCCAGCCGCAAGGAAGTCGACGGCGCGCTGGCCCGCATGGAGAGGGTCGGCGAAGGCATGCGCGTCGGCATCAAGGTCAGCCGGACCAGCGATCGCGTCATGATCGATGCCGGCGACGCCGTGACCGGCCCCGCCGACGCGCATGTCGTCATCGTCTATTTCAACCCGCCGCAGACGATCAAGATCGGCAAGGGTGAAAACACCGGCCGCAGCATGACCTACTGGAACGCCGTCTCCAGCATCCAGACCGCCGGCATGTGGCACGGCAAGGCGCAGCGCTACGAACTGCCGATGAGCGAGATCGCCAAGAAGGGCGGCTGCGCCGTGCTGCTGCAGTCGGTCGGCAAGGACGGCGTGCCCGGTCCGATCCTGGGTGCAGCCTTTATCCGCAAGCCTTAGATGGAGCGCTCTCCCTTCTCCCTTGTGGGAGAAGGTGTCGCCGAAGGCGACGGATGAGGGTGTTCCAGGGAACGCCAATGCCTCACTCCGTCCAACACCCCTCATCTGTCTCGGCGCTGCGCGCCGATCCACCTTCTCCCACAACAACAAGGGGAGAAGGGATAGCCGCGCTCAAGCCTCCGACGACAGCCTATCCGGATGGATCGCACCGCCACGGCTCCAGCCAATAAAAAACCGGCGTCAGCTTGCTTCTGACGCCGGTCATTTAGGTTTTGGGATCGTCGCACCCGATCTTTCCAAGGAAAGACCGAGGTTGGTTCGATCCGACGCAGACCCGTGGGCGGGGGGCTTGGGGTTTACGAGCCGGTGCCGGACCGAACCGTCTCAGGCAACGCCGGTAAATTCGTCGGACATTGGGGCATGAGCACGGATAAAAAAAGGCAGGATTGTGGCGAAGCATCACCAATTCCAACAGGCGTTTCGCAAACGTGACTGGACGTTGGAGAAACCGCGCGGTGCTGCCGTTGCCCGGCCGGGCCTTGCAATTCGGCAACGAAAGCGCCAACTTTGGTCGGCGTACGATTCATTGCGAGGATCCAGGCATGACTGATCGCAGCAGCGGGACGGAGGATGGGGACGCATCCGCAATATTGATCCCGCTGCACGAGGCAAGACACGAACGCCTCGACCAGCCGGTGCGGTTCGACCGCCGCGAACTGGACCAGATCCTCAGGCTCTACGGCCGTATGGTCGCCGCCAATGAATGGCGCGACTATGCTATTGACCATCTCACCGACCGCGCCGTTTTTTCCGTCTTCCGTCGCACCAGCGAAGTGCCGCTTTTCCAGATCGTCAAGGATCCGAAGCTGGCGCGCCGGCAAGGCGCATTCGCCGTCATCGCCGCCGGCGGACGCATCCTCAACCGTGGCCAGGAACTCGGCCGGGTGCTTGGCGTGTTCGACCGAACGCTGAAGCTGGTCGAGGCGTAACACCTTATTTTTGTTTGCGGAACTTCCGCTCGGGCAGCGATTGCGGATCGGGCGGGACCGACGCTCCACCGTTGATCGGCAGTTGCATGAACACCGTGTCCAGCCAGCGTCCGTGCTTGTAGCCGGAGCCTTCCAGGCGGCCGGAATGGTGAAAGCCGAGCTTCTCGTGCAACCGCACCGAGGCGCTGTCGGGCCGGCCATCGCCAATCACCGCGATGATCTGGCGAAAGCCCGCCGCCTTGGCTGCCTCGATCAGCCTTTGCATCAGGAGCAGCCCGACGCCCTGCCCCTTGGCGTCGGGCGCGACATAGACGGAATCCTCAACCACGAAGCGGTATGCCGGGCGCGGCCGGAAAGCGCCGGCATAGGCATAGCCGAGCACAATGCCGCCTTTTTCCGCCACGAGATAGGGAAAGCCACCCGCTACCAAACTGTCGAAGCGCGCTCCCATCTCGATACGACTTGGCGGGTCGAGTTCATAGCTCGCCGTGCCGTTTGCCACCGCGTCGGCATAGATTTCCGTGATCCGGTCGAGATCGGCCGACGTCGCGGCCCGCAAGGTGATGCTGCTCATAATTTATGCACGTCGTTCATCTGCCCTATATCACAGCAAAAGCCGGCACAAAAGAAAAGGGCGGCCATTGGGCCGCCCTTTCCAAACTCGCTGGTCCAGTCAGACCATGATCCCGAAAAGTGGAAACCGGTTTTCGGAACAGATCATGGTCAACAAAGAACGCCGTACTAGCGACGGTCGCCCATGAACTGCAGCAGGAACATGAACAGGTTGATGAAGTCGAGATAGAGCCTCAGTGCGCCCATGATCGCCTTGCGGCCGGCGACATCAGTCTCGTCACCCTCGAAATACATCTCCTTGATGTTCTGCGTGTCATAGGCGGTGAGGCCTGCGAAGATCAGCACGCCGATCGCCGAAACGGCGAAGGAAAGCGCCGACGACTGCAGGAAGATGTTGATCACCATCGCGATGATCAGGCCGACCAGGCCCATGACCAGGAACGAGCCGAACGCGGAAAGGTCGCGCTTGGTCGTGTAGCCGTAGAGCGACAGCCCGCCAAACGCGGCGGCGGTGGCGAAGAAGGTCTGCGAGATACTGGCGGTGGTGTAGACCAGGAAGATCGACGACAGCGACAGGCCGACAAGGCCGGCGTAAACCCAGAACGTCGTCTGCGCCGCCGAAACGCTCATCGATTGGACCCGGAACGACAGGAACATCACCGCTGCCAGCGGGGCAAAGATCACCAGCCATTTCAGCGGCGAGCCGAAGATCGCGTAGCCGAACGAGGTCAGCATCTCGCCGCTTGGCAACGTGGCAACCGCCGAGGCGGGATCGCTGGTGGTGGCCAGCATGATTGTGCCGACCGCGGCAAGGCCGGTGATGAGGAGGCCAAGCCCCATCAGGTTGTAGACTTTGATCATGTAGGCGCGCAGGCCCTGGTCGATGGCAGCATCGACGCCGGCGCCGGGCACGGCGCGCGTCTGATAATTGCGAACGGGATCAGCCATGGAAATCCTCATATTGCTTCTGCCCCGTCCGGTGTCAGGTCCTTTTGAACCCAGGCGCCGCTGGCGGGGCTCCAGCATGCCTGCGCCGAAATATGATGGTTCTTGGCGTAAAGGACAAGACCGTAACCGGACGTAATGCTCCGTGAAGTGCCGGAGATCCGGTTTTATTGGCCTTGCCGGTCGAAACATTAACGAGATTTAATCAAAACCGGCTCTGGCTCAAAGATTCCGCAGCACCGGCGCCGCCTTGTGGCCCAGCACCCGCCACGTGCCGGCCAGGCCGATACCCACCGTGACCACCAGTGAAAAGCCGATGGTCGCCACCGCCACCTCGGGCATGAAGTGCGATGGCAGCGTCATGATGCGCGCGACGACGTACCACGCCGCCACACCGCCCGCCGCCAGCGCGAAGATCGCGGTCGCAAGGCCGATCAGCATGTATTCCAGCGAAAAGGCCGCGATCAGCGTTTTCCTGGTCGCACCCAGGGTCTTCAGCACCACCGCGTCGTGGATGCGGGCCCGGTTGCCGGCGGCGAGCGCCCCGGCCAGCACCAGCACCGAGGCGATCAACGCCACGCCCGCCGCGGCCCTGATCGCGGTGCCGAGCTGCGCCACCAGCCGGTTGACGATGTCGAGCGCGTCCTTGACCCTGACCGTCGTCACCGCGGGAAAAGCCCGGGTGACGGCGTTGAGAAGATGCGCGTCGTCGGCCGCCGACGCATTCGTCTCGGTCAGCGTCGCCAACCAGCCATGCGGCGCCCCGGCGAATGTATTGGGCGAGAACACCATGACGAAATTGATGCCCATGGTTTCCCATTCGACCTGGCGGAAATTGGCAATCTTGGCCGTGATGTTGCGGCCGAGCACATTGACGGTGATGGTGTCGCCGAGCTTCAGCCCGATCTCCTTGCCCTCCTCGGCGGAAAACGAGACCAGCGGTTCGCCGGAATAATTCCCCGGCCACCAGCTGCCCTCGGTCAGCGTTGCATTCTCCGGCAATTGTGCGTCATAGGTCAGCCCACGGTCGCCGCGCAGCACCCAGGCGCCTTCGGCCGGAACCTTGACCTTGTCGACATCGACGCCGTTGAGCGCCATCACCCGGCCGCGCAGCATCGGCACCTTAATCAGCGTGCCCTGCGGCGCCTCTTTGCCGACCAGCGCGGAGAAGGCATCGACGTCGCCGCTCTGGATATCGACGAAGAAGAAGTTCGGCGCCCGTTCCGGCAGGCTGCCGGAAATCTGCCGCCTGAGATTGCCATCGATCAGCGCCAGCGTCACCAGGAGCGTCAGCCCGAGACCCAGCGACAGCACCACGGACGGCGTCAAGGCGCCAGGCCGATGGATGTTGCCGATGGCGAGCCTGAGCGCCGTCGAGCGCACACGCGGACTTCTCTTCGCCGCCCACTGCACCAGCGTACCGACGACACGCAGCACCAGGAACGAAAAGACCGTGGCGCCGACGAAGATCGAGGCAATACGGCGGTCGCCGGAAAACAGGATCGCCAGCACCGCGAGCAGCAGCGCGATGGCCATTGCCGCGGCGACATAGAGCGGGCGGGGAAAACCGCGGCCCTCAAAACCCATTTCGCGAAACAGCGCCGTAGCTGGCACGTCGCGAGCACGGCCGAGCGGCAGCAGGGCGAAGGCCAGCGTCACCAGCAGCCCGAACAGCGCTGCCATGCCGAGGGCGCCGGGATAGAACCCACCTTCCGCCGGCACCGGAATAACCGACTGGAGTGCCGCGCTGGCCGCGAACGGCATCAGCGCGCCAAGCACCAGGCCTAGCGTGATACCGAGGGCGGCAATCATCAGGATCTGCACCAGGTAGACGGCAAAGACGAACCCGCCCGAAGCCCCCAGGCTCTTGAAGGTGGCGATGACGCCGCGCTTGCCGTCGAGATAGGCACGCACCGCATTGGCCACGCCGACGCCGCCGACCACCAGCGCCGTCAGCCCGACCAACGTCAGGAATTGCGAGAACCGCTCGATGTTCGAGGACAGCGCCGGCGCTGCGTTGCTGCGCGTGCGGATCGACCAGCCGGCCTGCGGGAACTCTTTCGCGGCCTGCTCCTGGATCGCCTTGATCTGTACTTCAGTGGTGCCGCCGGGCAGGCGGACCTTATAGGCGTTCTCGACCAGGCTGCCCGGCTGGATCAGGCCTGAAGCGGCAAGCCCGTCGGTCGACACCATCAGCCGCGGCGCAAAACCGAAGCCATCCGACACCGCATCTGGCTCGTTGACCAGCTTGGCGCGCAGCTCGAATGTCGCGCTGCCGAGCTTCAACCGGTCACCGATGCCAAGGTTCAGCCGCTCGAACAAAAGGTCCGCGGCGGCGGCGCCGAAGACGCCGGATTTTTCGCCGAACAAATCCTCTCGCGACAGCACCGGCTGGGTCTCCAGCGCGCCATAGAGCGGATAGGCGCCGTCGACCGCCTTGGCCTCGACCAGCGCCTGGTCGGAGCCGTCCTCGAGCCTCGCCATCGAGCGCATGTTGGCGCTGTGCGAAACCGTGCCAAGCCGGCCGAGGAAGCTGCGTTCGGCTCTGGTCGGATCGCGCTGGTTGATCTGGAAGCGGAGATCGCCGCCGAGCAGCGTCTGACCCTGGTCGGCAACACCGGCGGAAATCGCCTGCGCCACCGAATTGACGCCGCCGATTGCCGCGACGCCGAGCGCAATGCAGGCAAGGAAGATCAGGAAACCGGACAGCCCGCCGCGCATTTCGCGCAGCGAGAACTTGAAGGCGAGCCTCAGCGTTTGCGACAGCGGCATCAGGCGGTCACCTTGCCGGCCCTGGAGGCCGGCTTGGATGCGTCCTCGATCAGCCCCGACCGCATCGACACCTGGCGCGAGCAGCGCGCCGCGAGCACCGGGTCATGCGTGACCAGCACCAGCGTCATGCCGCGTTCGGCCGCCTTGGCGAACAGCAGGTCGGCGACGTGCCGTCCCGTCGCCTGGTCGAGATTGCCGGTCGGCTCGTCGGCGATCAGGATGCGTGGCGACGGCGCCAGCGCCCGGGCGATCGCCACGCGCTGCTGCTCGCCGCCAGACAATTCGCCGGGATAATGGGTGATGCGATGGCTAAGGCCGACCGCCGCCAGTTCGCGCGCCGCCACGCCGAACGGATCGGCATGGCCGGCAAGCTCAAGCGGGACGGCGACGTTTTCCAGCGCCGTCATATTGGGAATGAGGTGGAACGACTGGAACACGATGCCGATGTTTCGCCCTCGAAACGATGCGATCTGGTCTTCGCTTTTGCCGTTGAGCAGCTCGCCGGCAATTCGTACCGCACCCGAATCGACCCTTTCAAGCCCGGCCAAAACCATCAGCAATGTCGACTTTCCCGAACCCGAAGGTCCAACGATGCCTGTCGCTTCGCCGCTCGCCACATCGAGGCTGACGCCCTTCAGCACATGCACCGAGGATGCGCCTTCGCCGAGCGTCAGCGATACGTCTTTCAGCGAAATGACGGCTTCTTCCAAAATCAAATCGTCCTATATGGGGGAAAGAGGGCTAGAGCATCCGATGCTCGACAAAGACGAAAACCTGCCTTCGCCAACAGATGTTCCTGGTCATATGGGGCCTGCCGCATGGCTTTCAAACACACTTTTGCCGCAGCCTTCGCCCTTTTCCTCGCGATCTGCAGCGCCATTTCGTCGGCGCGCGCCGAGCCCTTCACCATCGTTGGCTTCGGCGACAGCTTGATGGCGGGTTATGGCCTTGGGCCGGGTCAGGGGTTCACCGAAAAGCTGCAGGCCGCGCTTCGCGCCAAGGGCTACGATGTCACGGTCGCCAATGCCGGCGTTTCCGGCGATACGACGAGCGGCGGCCTGTCGCGGCTCGACTGGTCGGTGCCGGACGGCACGCAGCTGGTCATCCTGGAGCTCGGCGCCAACGACATGCTGCGCGGCGTTTCGCCCGCCATAGCGGAAAAGAACCTGGACGCCATGCTGGCAAAGCTGAAGCAGCGCAAGATCGCCGTGTTGCTGGCCGGGATGCGCGCGGCGCCGAATCTCGGCGCCGATTACCAGAACGCCTTCGACGCGACCTTTCCGAGACTGGCTGAAAAATACGGCGTGCCGCTCTATCCTTTCTTTCTCGAGGGCATCGCCGGTCAATCCGTCCTGCAGCTCGAGGACGGCCTTCATCCGAACGCCCGAGGCGTCGACCGTATCGTCGAGGGTATCCTGCCCAGCGTGGAGAAGACCATTGAAGCGATCCGGGGCAATTCCTGAAGGCGAGGGTTCGCCGCCGCAACACCTTCCGCAGGGGAAGCTTTTAGGCAGGCCTGCGACCAACAAACCCCTTGCCCCGTTTGAATATCGATGATTCGCTAGGGGCAAGAGTTCGATTCGAGGACAGGAGGCTTGCCATGCCGCGTCTTTTTACCGCCCTCGAAATACCGCGTGATGCCGCTCTTTCGCTGTCCCTGCTCAGGGGCGGCCTGCCCGGAGCCCGCTGGATCGACGTCGAAAACTATCATCTGACGCTGCGCTTCATTGGCGATGTCGAGGGCCATGTCGCCGACGAAATCGCCAACGCGCTCGACCGCGTTCACCGCCCGTCCTTCCCGCTGACGCTGTCCGGCGTCGGCGCCTTCGGCCAGAAGAAGCCGCATGCGGTGTGGGCCGGGGTCGCCGCTTCGCCCGATCTTTCCGCTCTGCAAAGCGAAATCGAGCGCATCTGCCAGCGGCTCGGCATCCCGGCCGACCCGCGCAAGTTCATGCCGCATGTGACGCTGGCCCGCCTGCGCAATGCGAGCCCGCTCGACGTCGCCCAGTATCTGTCGGCGCGCGGCAATTTTTCGACGCTGCCGTTCCGGGTCGGCCGCTTCGTGCTGATGTCGTCGCGCGACTCGGTCGGCGGCGGGCCTTACATCGTCGAGGAGGCTTGGCCGCTTTCAGGTGCCGACAACCGCGTCGCCAGCCGTTTGGCCGGCGCCGCCGACGCTTCGCGGATCATGCGGTAGACGGACATGGCCAGGGAGAAACTAGCAAAAGAGGCGATCAGCGCCGAACTTGCCGGCCTCGACGGCTGGTCGCTGGCCAAGGATGGTGGTTCGATCAGCCGCAGCTTCACTTTCAAGAATTTCTCGGAAGCCTTTGCCTTCATGACCCGCGTGGCGTTGGCGGCGGAGAAGATGGACCACCACCCCGACTGGTCGAACGTCTACAAGACGGTAAACGTGACCCTCAACACACACGACGCCGGCGGCCTGACCGCGCTGGATTTCGATCTGGCCAGGAGGATGAACCGCTATTTCGGCACCTGACGTTATCTGCATCTTGCAGCGAGGTTCGCCTTTCACCACATTTTGCCTCGCGGCCATGCGTGAAGTCACGCGACGGCGGCAAGGAGAGGTTGATGGCGCAAAAATCCGGTTTTGATTTCTTCGGCCTCGGCAGCAAGCCGGGCAATGAGAGCGAAGTGCGCGAAAAGTTCTGGCGTACGGCGAAGAAGGCTGCCCGGCAGATCCCGTTCATGGAGGAGGTGGTCGCCGCCTATTACTGCGCCATGGACAAGAGGACGCCGCTGCGCGCCAAGGGCACATTGCTGGCTGCGCTCGGCTATTTCGTGCTGCCGACGGACGTCATCCCCGATTTCATCTTTGGGCTTGGCTTCACCGACGACATCGCTGTGCTGACCGCGGCGATCACAACCGTCAGCGCCCACATCACGCCGGCGCACCGGCTCGCCGCCAGGCAGGCCATCGCCGACAAGAGCTGAGCCGGTACGGCTCAAAAATCGCGCGGGAACCGACTTTCCGGCCGTCAAAGCCACCGCCGCACCCGCGTCTTGTAGGCGCGATAGGCGTCTCCGAACTTACGCTCGAGATAACGCTCTTCCGGCGCGATGACGCCCGTATTGATCACCCACAGCAAGGGAATGACGAGCGCGATACCCCAAAGACTTCCGGCCGCGACACCGAGGCCCAGATAGATAAGGGTCGCTCCCAGATAGAACGGATTTCGGGTCCACCGATAGATACCGTCGACGACCAGCGCCGTCGTTGGCAAGGTCGGTGGTATGTTGGTTCCAGCGGCCTGAAAGCGGCCCGCCGCCATAAAGATGAGCACGAAGCCGCACACCGCGAGCACGGCGCCGGCCAGATAGCGGGCGAGGGCCTGCCCGGCCATGACCGGGAGCGGCGCGAGCACCTCGAGCACGGTTGCCGCCGCCAGGAAGCCGAGGAAGATCAAAGGCGGCAGCGCAATGACCCCCGCCACGTCGGGCGCGCCCGGTCCGCCCGCCACCTCTCCGCCATCCGACCGGGGCACCGCGCCGCTGGCCACCGCGCGGACGGCGACACGAATGCCGAACACGATCGCCAGGACGACTGTGCCGCCCGCCAGGATCAGAACTGTCTCGGAAATGGCCATGGCCAAATCTCCCGTAAGCCGCCAAGGAGGGCACCCTGGCCGAGTGCCGTGGAGCCGAACGCAGACATATACCGCCTGGCGGGAAATTCGTCACGTAGCTCTCAGAAAAGCGAGAATCGCTGCAAGACCTAGCTGCTTGAAAAGTCAAACTCTTGCCGTTTTCGTGGCCTCCAAGTCGCGGCAGGGACATTGCGCCAGCCGCTTTTTCAAGCGGCAGCGCGAAGACGGCGGCGGTTTCCTGGCGTGAACATCCTTTTCTCAGGGGAAATTCACCGTTTGGTAACCCAGATTAAATCAAAATGAAGCGACGGGCAGGACGCCGAGCCGGCCTGCCGCCGCACCAGTGGAATACGGGAAAAGCGATGCGCGGATTGATTGCTATAGTTTCCAGCCTGGCCCTGGTGGCCTTGACGGCGCCCGCGCTGGCGCAGTCGGCAACCAAGATCGGCCAGCACAATGCCTGGGGCACCTACAGCTACCAGGCGTCGGGCGGCGGCAAGGTCTGCTATGTCCTGACCGTGCCAACCGACAAGCAGCCGCCGACGCTCGATCATGGCGACATGTTCTTCTTCGTCAGCCAGCGGCCGGGGCAGCGAGTGTCCTACGAGCCGCAATTCATCGCCGGCTATACCTTCCAGGAAGGTTCCAAGGCCACCGTCACCATCGACAAGAAGTCTTTTTCGATGTTCACGCGCGGCAAGTCGGCCTGGGTCGAGAACGCCGCCGAGGAGCCGGTGCTGATCGCCGCGATGAAGACCGGCACCGACATGAAGGTGTCAGCCAAGTCCGGCCGCGGCAATACCACCACCTACGTCTTCTCGCTGAAGGGCATCTCGGCGGCGCTGGCCTCGATCGCCAAGTGCAAGTAAAGTCCTCGTCCGGGACGTTCACGACCTAACACAGCGACGTAAAGAACCAGTGTTCGTGCGGTCTTGCCTTCTCTCCTTGTGGGAGAAGGTGGATTGGCGCGCAGCGCCAAGACGGTTGGGGGGTGCTGGACGGAGTGCAGGGGATGCCAAGCTGGAACACCCCTCATCCGACCGAGCTTCGCTCGGCCACCTTCTCCCACAAGGGGAGAAGGAAGAACCCCCTGCATGACTCCGCCATCAACCTGTGCTATGCGCCGCGCTTCATTTCGGGCACGATGCTGTAATCGGCCGCAAATCGCTTATATTGGCGCAACAATGACCCTTTCATTCGATCTTACCGCCGAAGGCGCGCGTGACGCGTTGCGCACCCGCACGACGCCTGAAAAGCCGTCGCTGATCGGCTTGACGCGCGCCGAACTCGGGGCCGCCCTCGTCGCCGCCGGCATCGTGCCGGAGCGCCAGGCGAAGATGCGCGCCCAGCAGCTCTGGCACTGGATCTATGTGCGCGGCGTTTCCGATTTTGCCGGCATGTTCAACATCTCCAAGGATTTGCGCGCCGCACTGGACAGGCATTTCACCGTTGCCAGGCCCGAGATCGTCGAGGAGCAGATTTCCTCCGACGGCACCCGCAAATGGCTGTTCCGCTTTCCGCCGCGCGGCGCCGGCCGGCCGGTTGAGATCGAGACCGTCTACATTCCCGAAGAAGGCCGCGGCACGCTCTGCATCTCCTCGCAGGTCGGCTGCACCCTGACCTGCTCCTTCTGCCACACCGGCACGCAAAAGCTGGTGCGCAACCTGACGGCGGAAGAAATCCTCGCCCAGCTTTTGACAGCTCGCGACCGGCTCGGCGATTTCCCCGACCGCGACACGCCCGACGGCGCCATCGTGCCGGCCGAGGGCCGGAAAGTGTCCAACGTCGTCATGATGGGCATGGGTGAGCCGCTCTACAATTTCGAGGCGGTGAAGAAGGCGCTGCTGATTGCATCCGACGGCGACGGGCTTTCCCTGTCGAAGAGGCGCATCACGCTGTCGACCTCGGGCGTCGTGCCCGAAATCTTCCGCACCGGCGAAGAGATCGGCGTCATGCTGGCAATCTCGCTGCACGCTACCAATGACGATCTGCGTGACCTTTTGGTGCCGATCAACAAGAAGTATCCGCTCAACGAGCTGATCGCTGCCTGCCGTGCCTATCCCGGCCTGTCCAACGCCAAGCGCATCACCTTCGAATATGTGATGCTGAAGGACGTCAATGATTCCATCGAGGACGCCAAGGCGCTGATCAAGCTGCTCAAGGGCATCCCGGCCAAGATCAATCTGATCCCGTTCAATCCGTGGCCGGGCACCAACTACCAGTGCTCGGACTGGGAGACGATCGAGAAATTCGCCGACTACATCAACAATGCCGGCTATGCCTCGCCGATCCGCACGCCGCGCGGCCGCGACATCCTCGCCGCCTGCGGCCAGCTCAAATCGGACTCCGAGCGCATGCGCAAAGTCGACCGGCTGGCGCTGGAAGCGATGATGATCGCAGGGCACGGCGAGGCGTGAATCGCGTCGTCGCCTATCTGATCCGCTTCGCCGTCATCCTGATCGGTTATGGCGTCGCCTCGCTGGCGGCCAGCGCATTTCTCAATATCATGTTTCTGGCGTCCCTGGGCTACACGCCGGAGCAGGCACCGCCGGCGGCGACAGCTTCCCTCTATTTTTCCGTCCCCTTCGTCGCGCTGTTCGTCGCCTATTTCGCTTTCATGCCGGCGGCGATCGCCATCCTGGTTTCCGAAATCCTCGGCCGGCGCGACTGGCTGTTCTATGCACTGGCGGGCGCGGCGGTGGCGGCGGTCTTCCTCGGCTTCGTCCACCAGACGAACGACGCCAATTTCGAGGTTACCAACACAAGCGTCATGCTGGCGGTGATCGGCTGCGGCATGGTCGGCGGTATTTTCTACTGGCTGAGCGCCGGCCGCTCGGCCGGGAGCTGGCGTCAAATCGGACGCCCTATTTCGCCTGGGCCGTCAGGATCTTGAGCGCGAAGGCCGAAAAAACTCCGGCAAACAGATAGTCGACGACGCGCGTCACGCGCGGGCTGGCTTTCATCGCCGCCGAGAATTTTTCCGCCGCCAGCACCATCGGCGCTGTCACCGGGACCGACAGCACGACGAACATCGCGCCGAGGAAGAACAGCTTTCCCGGCGCATTGGGATCATGCGCGGAGACGAATTGCGGCAGGAAGGTCATGAAGAACAGGATGATCTTCGGATTGAGCAGATTGACGCCGAGCCCCGCCGCCCAGCTGCGAACCAGCGATATCTGCGGCCCGCTCTTCTTCTCCGGTGAAAACGCCGACCCTTTTGTGATCGCCTGCCAGGCCAGGAAGACCAGATAGCCGGCGCCGAAAATCTTCAGCACGAAGAACGCCATCGGCGAGGCGACGATCAGCGCCGAGACGCCGACCACCACCAACGTGGTGTGGATCAGCGTGCCGCACAGCGCGCCGGCCATCGAGGCGAAGCCGGTGGCGCGGCCCTGGCTCAGCGTGCGCGACACGAACAGCGTCATGTCCGGCCCAGGCGTAATCGCCAGGATCACCGTCGCGATGGCGAATTGGATAAGCGTAGCGTTGTCGGGAATGAAGGACATTGGCGGCCTCGGACAAGAAGGCGCAGCCTATAGCGCAGGCGCCTCGCCGACGCCAGCATCTCGCCGCCACGGCGTCTGGTCCAGCGCTTGCGGCTCCCAGGCGCCTGTTCCTCCCTTGCGCAGCCCCGAAACGCCGTGATACCTCGCCCGCAAGAATCCTGTCGCGGAACCGCCCACCATGTCGAAAGCAAAAGCCGTCAAGAAAGTCGTGCTCGCCTATTCTGGCGGCCTTGACACCTCGATCATCCTGAAATGGCTGCAGACCGAGCTCGGCGCCGAGGTCGTGACCTTCACCGCCGATCTAGGCCAGGGTGGCGAACTGGAGCCGGCTAGGCGCAAGGCCGAGATGATGGGCATCAAGGATATTCGCATCGTCGATGTCCGCGAGGAGTTCGTATCCGATTTCGTCTTTCCGATGTTCCGCGCCAACGCTGTCTATGAAGGCACCTATCTGCTCGGCACCTCGATCGCCCGGCCACTGATCTCGAAACATCTTGTCGAGATCGCCAGGGAGACCGGCGCCGATGCGATCGCCCATGGCGCCACCGGCAAGGGCAACGATCAGGTGCGTTTCGAACTCTCGGCCTATGCGCTCAACCCCGACATCAAGGTCATCGCGCCCTGGCGCGACTGGTCGTTCAAGTCGCGCACCGATCTGATCAATTTCGCCGAGCAGCACCAGATTCCGGTGCCGAAGGACAAGAAGGGCGATGCGCCGTTCTCGGTCGACGCCAACCTGCTGCATTCCTCCTCCGAGGGCAAGGTGCTGGAAGACCCGTGGAGCGAGCCGCCGGAATTCGTCCACCAGCGCACCATCTCGCCGATGGATGCGCCGGATGAGGTCACAGAGATCGAAATCGAATTCCTCAAGGGCGATCCCGTCGCACTCAACGGCAAGAAGCTGTCGCCAGCGACGATGCTGGCGACACTGAACGATCTTGGCCACGACAACGGCATCGGCCGGCTCGATCTGGTCGAAAACCGCTTCGTCGGCATGAAATCGCGCGGCGTCTATGAAACCCCCGGCGGCACCATCCTGATATCAGCCCACAGGGCGATCGAATCGATCACGCTCGACCGCGGAGCCGCCCATCTCAAGGACGAGTTCATGCCGCGTTATGCCGAGCTCATCTACAACGGCTTCTGGTTCGCGCCCGAGCGGTTGATGCTGCAGGCGATGATCGACAAAAGCCAGGAAGACGTCGAAGGCACGGTGCGGCTAAAACTCTACAAGGGCAACGTCATGGTCACCGGCCGCAAGTCGAGGAAGACGCTCTATTCCAATGCGCTGGTCACCTTCGAGGACGACCGCGGCGCTTACGACCAGAAAGATGCCGAAGGTTTCATCCGCCTCAATGCGCTGAGGCTGCGCACGCTGGCGGCGCGTGGTCGTAAAGGCTAAGTATATATTCATGAAAATCCTGCTTAGCCTGGATCCATACTCTTAGTGAGCTAATGTAATTATTTCTAATGACAGCTGCAGAGCTTTTCTTGCTTGACCTCATGGCCGGATTGTCCAATTGTTTTTTTGGGCAATGGGGCTGTAATAATGCGACTTGGTCTTTTGATTTTGACGGCGATGTTTGGCATTCTGGCGGGCTGCCAGACCGGACAGGACACCACGAAGAAGGATCCCCAGGCGGGATGCATCGCCGCTGTCGCTACATGGACCATTACGTTCAAACATGAGATCGCAGCCTTCATGGGCGTTTCTCAGGAACGCATGCCGAGCCTCTTCTGCCGGCGCTTGGGCGATGCGGTGCGCAGCGGCGAATTGGCTTCTCCGACATAAACAGCCTTCAGCTCGACCAATCCACCGACATCTGGAAGGTCATCAAAGGCAAGTGACAGGTCGGCGATGGTTAGTTTGCGACGCGCCACGCGACTTCCGCTGATGTTGCTGGCGGGCCTGGCAGCAGCCGGAGCGGAGGAATTCGATCCCACCTCGCTCGACCTCGCCGCGCTGATTGAATGCAGGGCCGACGTGCCGGCCTATAACGGATTCGCCTTGTGGCTGAGCGGTGAGCCCGGCGCGGCGGAAAAACTTGGCTGGAAGGAAGTTCCCGCCGGCAATCCCTTCCTCCGGCAATATCAGTTGCCTGTCCCGGTCCACGTCTTCGGGCGCGAGATGGCATCCGTCGTCCTTACCGCAACCGGGCCGATGGCGGTGGTTGACGATGTTTCCCGCCCCGATCTCGCCCGAGAGCTCGGCGTCACAGCGCAAATCTCGACGCCGGCAAAATTCCTCGGCGAGAAGATCATCCTCGAAAGCAGCCAGGAAACCGACGGCATGACATTTTCCACGCGCATTGCGCTCAATGTCTCGACCGTCGATTCCCATCCCGGCAAGGTGCTGGCCGGCTGCTCCTACGCGCTCGACGTGAAATAGAAAGCCCGGCGCATGGCCGGGCTTTCTGTCGAATCATTCTATCGAATAGAGATTTCTGTCAGTCGGCATCGATGGCTGTGGCCATGCGGGCGATGGCCTGTTGATAGACGCTAGCGGAATTCCAGCCAGCGATTGCGCCCATATTCGCCTGCGCGCTCGCTCCGGCCCGCCAACCATGCCCCTTGAGGAAGTTGGCCGTGGAAGCCAACGCAGTGCTCTTGTCGCGCAGATTTTTGTTGCCGACGCCATACGTCAACACATTTCCGGGCAGGAACTGCGTGTGGCCGATCTCGCCATGCGCGGCACCGACCGACGAGGCGCTCAACGCTCCGCGATCGACCAGCTTCAGGGCTGCAATGGCATGGGGATAGAAGAACTCCGGACGGCGGCAATCATAGGCGAGCGTTAAAATGGCAGAGACCGTATTCTGGTTGCCCATGGCGGAACCGAAGCCCGTCTCCATACCCCAGATGGCGATCAACACACCCGGCGACACGCCGTAATTCCGTTCGATCTTGTCGAACAGCGCCGCATTGGCCTTCTTCAGCGCACGGCCCCTGGCAATGATCGCGGACGCGCCACGGCGCTTCATGAAAGCTTCGACCGAGCCGCTGAAAGCCTTATGGATGGCGCGGTCGACGGAGATCGTCTTTGTCGCGTAGGTTGCGCGAGCCAGAGCGGCCAGACCCTTCGAGCCGACACCGTCGGCCTTGGCCTCCGCGGCAAACTCCGGTTTCCACGCCTCGAAGCCGGCGCCGTTTTTGCCACAACTGGCCGCCGCCTGCGCGCCCGTCGCCAGCGCAAGCACCGCCACCACCGTGGCCACTACAAACATCTTCCCCTTGGCAAGAAATGCCATGCTGCTCTCCTGGTTGCCTGAATCACGTTCCCAATTGCGAATTTGCCAGCGAAACACCTGCTTGTCACTGTCCCGGCGCTGCGCCGATGCACTCAATACAGCAGGAACTTCAAATCCACCACACTGGCGGATGCCCGGGAATTTGCCTACGATCAAGTAATTATTGTGGCGGGGACAGAATAAGCATGAAAGACGTTTATGTCGTGATCGTCGGCGCCGGTTCGGCCGGACTTTCGGCTGCCAAGACCCTGCGCGCCGCCGGTTTTTCCTTCAAATTGTTAGAAGCGATGAACCGCGTCGGCGGCCGCGCCTGGACCAGCGACCAGCATTTCGGCGTGCCGTTCGACATCGGCTGCGCCTGGCTGCATGCGGCAGACCGCAATCCCTACTTTCCCGAGGCGAAAGCCGCCGCCTGGACGCTTCATCACCACGACATGAATGTCGATCATCTCTACTACCGCGAGCGAAAGGCAAGCGAAGCCGAAGAGGCCGCGATGAAGGTGGCCGACGCAAGACTGCTCGAACTGGTGGCGGCACATCAGGTGAGGGAAGGCGACGATGACCGCCTTTCGGCATTGCTCGCCAAAGGCCACGCGCCGCGCGCCGCCGCAACCTTCGCGGGGCCGATGGATTTCGGCGCCGACGAGGACGAGATATCGATCCGCGACTTTCAGGCCGCCGCCGATCTCGATCCGAACTATTTCACCAGGGAAGGCTTCGGCACGCTGGTTGCGCGCTTCGGCGCCGACGTGCCGGTGGAGCTGTCGACGCCGGTGCGCAAGATCCTCTGGGATGGGCCGGGCGTAGCCTGCGTCACCGATCGCGGTACCATCCGCGCCAAGGCTGTCATCGTCACCGCCTCGCCGGCAGTGCTCGCCTTCGAGGAGATTGCGTTCTCGCCCGCACTCCCCGATGGGCATTTCGCTGCCTTCTTCGATCTGCCGATGGGCATGCTGACCAAGCTGCCGGTCGAAATATCCGGCACGAGGCTTGGCTTGGAGCCGTTCGACGATTTGCTGATCGAGCGGCTGGCCCGGCACGACATCTACTTCCTCTGCTTTCCCTTCGACTTCGATTTGATGGTCGGTTTCGTCGGCGGCGATTTCGCTTGGGAGATGTCGGCGGCGGGCGAGGCGGCCGGCATCGACTTCGTCGTCGACCGGCTCTGCGGCATCTTTGGCGGCGGCGTACGAAAGCATGTCGGACGCGCAATGATGACCAATTGGGGCGCTGAGCGGTTTGTGCGCGGCGCCTATGCCGCGGCGCGGCCCGGCCGCTCGCAAGCGCGCGCCACTCTGATGCAGCCGGTGGCGGAAAAGATCTTCTTCGCCGGCGAGCATTTGGCCGGTCCGCTGATGCAGACCTGCGGCGGCGCCAGATTGTCGGGCGAGGCAGTGGCCAGGGAGGTCGTGGCCCAGCTTGCGGCAAAATAGCATCGGCCGGCAGGAACGTGGGCCGGTGACAGGCGTTTGGCCTTGTCCTGTTCGCCTCGTCCTCCGCTTTTCGAATGATTTGAGACGCCAATGAAGCTTTTCGACTGCCCGCATTGCGGCCACCGTCTCTATTTCGAGAACGCGCAATGCCTGAACTGCGCCAGCCTCGTGCTCTATGATCCCGAGCATGCGCGTTTTGTGCTGTCCGGCATCGACGACATCTTCCAATGCACCAACGCCGACGAATGCGCCTGCAACTGGATGGCGGAGCCTGGCCACGCCTTCTGCCGCGCCTGCACGCTGAACCAGCTGATCCCGGATCTGTCGGTCGACGGCAATCGCCGCCGCTGGATCCGTGTCGAGGCGGCAAAGAAGCGTGCCGTCTATTCGCTGCTCGCCTTCGGCCTGCCGGTCGCACCCAAGCAGAATCCCGGCGACGAGATCGGCCTCGCTTTCGATTTTCTTGCCGATCCTATCGGTGGCGGTCCCGGTGGCGAGCGTATCCTGACCGGCCATGACAACGGCCTGATCACGCTCAACGTCGCCGAGGCGGACTCGGCTGAGCGCGAGCGGCGGCGCGTCGAGATGGGCGAGAACTACCGCACGCTGCTCGGCCATTTCCGCCATGAGCTCGGCCATTACTATTGGGACCGCCTGATCCGTGACGATCCGCAAAAGCTTGCCGGTTTTCGCGCTTTGTTCGGCGACGAACGCGCCGGCTACGAACAAGCGCTGAAGACCTATTACGCCGATGGCGCGCCGCCCGACTGGCAGCAGCGCCATATCTCGGCCTATGCGACGTCGCACCCGTGGGAGGACTGGGCCGAGACATGGGCGCATCACATGCACATCACCGACACGCTGGAGATGGTGCATGCGCTGAATTTCCCGCTCGGCCGGCTGGAGACCGTCGAAGCCAACGAGCTGCCGCGCGCCGATACCGGCGGCGAGCTGCAGCCGGCACCATCGGAACCCGCCACCAGGCCGGAGCCTTTCGAAAAGATCCTCGACCGCTGGCTGGTGCTGTCGGAAGCTTCCAACTCGATCAACCGCTGCATGGGCCTGCCCGATCTGTATCCCTTCGTAATCTCCGACGTGGCGGCGCAAAAGCTTGCTTTTGTTCACGAGCTTTTGACTGACCTGCCGAAAACTATTGGAACAAATCGTGAGCCGGCGGAGGCTTTTTAGCCGGAACGCATGCCGCTTTGCTTCGTTTTCGGTCCCGAGGGACTGTGAAACGGAGAGAAAACCATGAAACGCATATTGTTTCCGGCGGTGGCCGGAGCGCTCATAGCAATGTCGGGCTCTGCTTTGGCCGAAACCGCCGTCTCGGCCATCACCGATCTCAATGTACGCGCCGGCCCCGGCCCGCAATATCCGGTCATCGGGGTACTCGCGGCCGGCCAGTCGGCGACGCTCGACGGCTGCATCGCCAACAGCAAATGGTGCACCATCGCCGAAGCCAACGGCCAAGGCTGGGTCTATTCCGACTATGTGACGGCCGATTTCGGCGGCAGCCGTGTGGTCCTGACACAGCGTCCGGCCGGCGCCGACATTGCCGTCGTGACACCGCCTGCCGATAGCGCCGAATATTCCGACAGCTATACCGGGGCGATCGTTGCCGGCGAGGCGATCGAGCCCATCCGGCGGCCGCCGGCGGAAATCCGCACCTATGTCGAAACGAACCGGCTCGATCCGGTCTATCTCGAAGGCGAGGTGGTTACCGGCGCGATGTTGCCCGACACCGTCGAGCTGCGCGAGATACCCGATTATGATTATCGCTACGTCTATGTGAACGGCCAGCCGGCGCTGGTCGATCCGAGCAGCCGGCGTATCGTGTACGTCGTGCGCTGACGCGCAAAACAGGGCGGTCGCCCTGTAATGGCGGCCGCTCACACCCCGACATTGCCACAAGCCGGCATTGCCGCTGCAATACCGGTTTCCACTTTTGCGTCCGATGCTCTAGATCATGCGAGCCGAAGCACCAGCCAGCGAGCCCGCGTGACGATCGACCCGACCGCCTTCCAACAGTACCGGCACACCGCCAACGAGAAGACCACTTTGCCGCGCCTTCTGCTTGGAACGGTCGTCGTCATCCTGTTCTGGCTCGGAATCACTGCCGCCGTGCTGTTCGGCGGCACCTATGCCTTTGCCGTTTGGCAAGCGTCGTCTGGCACCGCCCCGCCAGGTGGAGGAGCGGTGCAGGATTTCATGGCCTCTCCAGCGGGCATCCTCGCGGCGCTGGCTTCGTTTGCCGGAATCTGGCTCGGCCTTTGGGCTGCCATGCGCTGGATCCATCGCGAGAAGCTGACGGCCCTGATCGGCGTCAGCCGGCGCATTTCATGGTCGGGGTTCCTGAAAGGGCTGGCCGCCGTGCTGATCACCTCGCTGCTTTCCGAGATCCTGCTTTACGGCCTGCAGCCCGATATTGCGCGCGGTGCGATCGGCCTGTCCTCGTGGCTTTTGTTCCTGATCCCGATCGCTGCGCTGACCTTTCTGCAGACCTCGTCGGAGGAGATGCTGTTTCGCGGTTATCTGCTCAGGCGCCTGGCGAGCCGGTTCCAGAACCCTTTCATCTGGGCGCTGCTGCCGGGATTGCTGTTCACCTCGCTACATTGGAGCCCAGGCTCGAGCGCCGCGATCAATGCCTGCGTGCTGGCCTCGATCGCCGCCTTTGCGCTGCTGCTGACGCTTCTGGTCTATGCAACCGGCAATCTCGGTGCCGGCTTCGGCGCCCATCTCGGCAACAATCTGACCGGCTTCCTGCTGATTTCGCACCAGCAAAGCTATAATTCCTTCGCCCTGTTCAACGCCAAGCCGCTCGAAGCCGCCGGCTGGACGACTTCAGACGCCGTCCTCATCGCCGCGATCGGCATCGTCAGCAGCCTGTTGACCGTTCTGCTGCTTTTGCATCCGCGCTCCCCGCTGAAGGTCGAGCCGGATATGGCGCGCGCCAGCAGCGTGCGCTGATGCGCCTTGCCTGGTTGTCCTGAGCATATTTGGCGCAAAGCCTGACCAAAGCTTGACTCCGCGGCCGATTTCCTGTCTACACGCCGCGAAATTCCGCGACGAGTATTCCTCCGAGCAAACCGACCGGGACGCCGAAACCTCTTTGAGGTGAAGTGCTGTAAATCGATCCCGGAGGCCAACACCCGGCAGCGCTGTGCGCCCCCGGGTGCTTTTTGGCTTTGGGCTTTTGCCCGGACCGGCTTTTGCTTGGACAGCTGGCGCGAACGCATTACCTCTCGGGCATCATCCGGGTGCCAGGGAAAAGGAAAAAGAATGTTTGAATCGCTACAGGAACGTCTTGGTTCGATCCTGAACGGCCTCACCGGCCGCGGCGCCTTGTCGGAGGCGGATGTCTCGGCGGCGCTGCGCGAGGTGCGCCGCGCGCTGCTCGAGGCCGACGTGGCGCTGGAAGTGGTGCGTTCCTTCACCGACAAGGTGCGCGAGAAGGCCGTCGGCGCCGCCGTGGTCAAGTCGATCAAGCCCGGCCAGATGGTCGTCAAGATCGTCCATGACGAGCTGGTCGAGATGCTCGGCGCCGAGGGCGTCGCCATCGACCTCAATGCGCCGGCTCCGGTCGTCATCATGATGGTCGGCCTGCAAGGTTCCGGCAAGACGACGACCTCGGCCAAGATCGCCAAGCGGTTGGCCGAGCGCCAGAACAAGAAGGTCTTGATGGCCTCGCTCGACACGCGGCGTCCCGCCGCGCAAGAGCAGCTCCGTCAGCTCGGCGAGCAGGTCAAGGTCGCGACGCTGCCGATCGTCGCCGGCCAGACGCCAGTCGACATCGCCCGCCGCGCCGTGCAGGCGGCAAAGCTCGGCGGCCACGACATCGTCATCCTCGACACCGCCGGCCGTACGCACATCGACGAGCCGTTGATGGTCGAGATGGCCGACATCAAGAAGGTGTCGTCGCCGCACGAGATCCTGCTGGTTGCCGATTCGCTGACCGGCCAGGACGCCGTCAATCTGGCGAAAAGCTTCGATGAGCGTGTTGGCATCACCGGCCTCGTGCTGACCCGCATGGACGGCGACGGTCGCGGTGGCGCAGCACTCTCGATGCGCGCCGTCACCGGCAAGCCGATCAAGCTGATCGGCATCGGCGAAAAAATGGACGCGCTGGAGGAATTCCACCCCAAGCGCATCGCCGACCGCATCCTCGGCATGGGCGACATCGTCAGCCTCGTCGAAAAGGCAGCCGAGAACATCGACGCCGAGCAGGCGGCGGCGATGGCCAAGAAGATGCAGTCGGGCAAGTTCGACCTGAACGACCTCGCCGGCCAGCTTCAGCAAATGTCGAAAATGGGTGGCATGGGCGGCATCATGGGCATGATGCCGGGCATGGGCAAGATGAAGGACCAGATGGCCGCCGCCGGTCTCGACGACAAGATGTTCGGCCGCCAGCTCGCCATCATCTCGTCGATGACCAAGGCCGAGCGCGCCAATCCCGATATTCTGAAGCACTCGCGCAAGAAGCGCATCGCCGCCGGCTCGGGCACCGACGCGGCCGAAATCAACAAGCTGTTGAAGATGCATCGCGGCATGGCCGACATGATGAAGGCGATGGGCGGCAAGGGCAAAGGTGGCGGCCTGATGCGCGGCATGATGGGCGGCCTCGCTTCCAAGATGGGGCTCGACGGCATGATGCCCGGCATGGGCGGCCAAGGCGGCATGATGGGCGGCGGCATGCCCGATCTGTCCAAGATGGACCCCAAGCAGCTCGAGGCCTTGCAGAAGCAGGCACAGGCGGCCGGGCTCGGCGGCATGAAGGGCCTGCCCGGCGGCTTTCCCGCTGGCGGTGGCCTGCCTGGCTTGCCCGGCGGCATGAAGCTCCCTGGTTTGCCGGGATCCGGCGGCGGGCTGCCTGGCCTCGGCAAGAAGAAATGAGGGCGCCATGAACGAAGAAAAGGACATGGCTGACGCGCGCGCGGCGCTGGTCAATTATCGCGCCTCGATCGACAACATCGACGCGGCGCTGATCCACATGCTGGCCGAGCGCTTCCGCTGCACCAAGGCGGTCGGCGTGCTGAAGGCGGAGCATGGCCTGCCGCCTGCCGATCCGGCACGCGAGCAGCAGCAGATCGCCCGTCTTCGCCAACTGGCGAAGGACGCCCATCTCGACCCGGATTTCGCGGAAAAATTCCTGAACTTCGTCGTCCGCGAAGTGATCCGCCATCACGAGCAGATCGCCGCATCCAACGGCATAACGAAAACCGGCTGAGGACCAGCCACCAGCCGATCAACCAAATCAGAGCTTTTTAGGAGAAAAGAAATGCCACTGAAAATCCGACTGGCCCGTGCGGGCTCGAAGAAGCGTCCCTATTACCACGTCGTCGTCGCCGATGCCCGTTCGCCGCGCGACGGCCGTTTCATCGAGTCGCTTGGCTCGTGGAACCCGCTGCTGCCCAAGGACGGCGAACGCGTCAAGGTTGACGCCGAGCGCGTCAAGCATTGGCTGTCGCACGGCGCCCAGCCGACCGACCGCGTGCTGCGCTTCCTCGACGAGGCCGGCCTCGCCAAGCGCGAAGCCCGCGCCAACCCGAAGAAGGCCGAGCCCGGCAAGAAGGCGCAAGAGCGCGCAGCCCTGCTGAAGAAGGCGCAGGAGGAAGCTGCAGCCGCTGTTGCCGCCGCTTCCGCCGCGCCGGCCGAGGCGGAAGCCGCCAGCGCCGAATAAGTCATCGATTGCCCTTCACAAAACGGCTGACCAGTCACAAAACGGCGGGCCTTTGCCCGCCGTTTTGCTGTCCATCCGTATGATGCGGCCCGATCAATAGCCTTCCGGGCAACTCGCAACATAGACACGGCCATTGCGATCGCGATAACGGCACTGGCCGCTTTCGCTGGCACGGCCGATCAGCGCACCGGCCAAGGCGCCGGCCGCACCGCCGATCACCGCGCCCTTGGTCGGGTTGCCGGCCACTGCGGCGCCGACCGCCGCACCGCCCAGGCCACCAACGGCCGCGCCTTGCTCAGTACGGGAGCAGGCACCGAGCGGCACCAGCAGGGCCATCAAGATCATCACCTTTTTCATTGTCGTTCCTCTCCAACAGGGTGCCGTCCTCGCCGCTGCGCCCCCTAACTCGCAACCAGCCAATTTGATCCAAAGAAGAAGATCGGCAGCAGACCGGGCGGCGCTCGATTTGATCCAAAGAGAAGAAAGGCGGCGGCAGACAGCGCCCTCTCTGGCGGCGTGGCCGCCATCGAACGGCTTTGGAAGTCGCTGCTATTGGCTGAACGGGATCAGCGCGCGCACCCTTGGATCGCGCAGATACAGGCCGCCCCAGAGGATGGCGCCGAGGTAGACGCCGAACAGCATATGCGAGAACAAAGGGCTGCCGATACGCACATGCGTGGCGATGGCGCCGCCGAGATAGGCGGTGAGCAGGATGGCGCCGAGCACCGAGGTGCGCGGCAGTACATAAAGTGCTGTCGAGACCAATCCAATGATGCCGAGCATGCGCGAGACATTGGCATCGGCTGGCCAGCCGAGCTGCACCATGGTCTGGGTGACGATTTCGAGCGGCGGTAGCTTGATGACGCCATCGAAGATCATGAACAGCACGATGACGGCGCTGAGCACGCGACCGGCCCAGAGGGCGCGCGGTGAGACGGATGCTGCCTGAGACTTGGTCATTGGTGTTCCCTCCGGTCGTTGCGAGCACTGGCTTTTCTGCCAGCTCGAACCAAGGACGCGTCCCATGACGGCCATCCGACATGCCTCCAGTGCTTTTTCACTCCGGGGACGGCGACCTTGGATGTGCAAGTTCAGCCAGCAACCAACCTGGCCAAGTCCACCTTGCGAGGTGAGGTGGAGGGCGTTATTGGAAATCCGTAAGGGTATCTCCCGAGCGCTCGACGGCAGCAGCCGCCTAATCGCACAACGAAAGTAAGCGATGGCCGGAGAGACCGACCTGAAAAAGTTGCTGGCGGCAATGACGCCGGAGTTGCTTGCCGGCGTTCATGTCTTCACCACGTTGCCACCTGATGCGGCCGTTCCCGACCAGCTCGATCCGGTAATGCTGTTTCGCGAGCACGAGGGCATGACGCTGATCGTGCTTGAAGACCAGGCCAAGACCGCTGGCCTGAAAACCGTGTTCCGCTGCCGGATGCTGACGCTGAACGTCCATTCGTCGCTGGAAGCGGTCGGCTTCCTCGCCGCCATCACCGCGCGGCTGGCCACCGCCGGCATCGGCGTCAATCCGGTCTCGGCCTTCTACCACGATCACCTGTTCGTGCCCGCCGACCGGGCGGAGGAGGCGCTGGATGTTTTGCAGAAACTCGCTGCGGACGCCGCACGATAAGGATCAATGCCTTCGGACGTACAAAATGTCGGGCAATCGCTCTTCATTGTTCGTGCCGTTGCCCAAAGCTTCCGCGCGAAAGCCATGGCGCTCGTAGAAGCGCCGAGCGCCTGAGTTCGACTGAAAGCAATGCAATTTCACAACCGGCAAATTCGCGGTTGCTTGTGTCAGCAGCCGGGCGCCGATGCCTTGGCAAGTCCAGGCAGGATCCAGATAGAGCTGCTCGACCCATTCTCCTGCAACGGCGACAAAGCCAACAATGGCCGCGTCGATTTCGGCGACCGTCACGTGCTGCTGCGCCAGCACGGTGCCGCTGATGAAGGCCATATCCTCATCCGGTGTATGCAGGACCGGCATCCAGTCGAACGACGAAAGCGCTGCGCGCATGATCCTGGCAATTGCGCCTGCGTCCGACCCGTTAGCCGGACGCAGCGCGATTTTAGTCGCAATGCTCATCTCACAAGCCTGCGACCGCGGGCCGCCGGCCGTCCGGCGCCCCCGCGGAGGGCCAGCCGCGAAGCGGCGATGCGGCCCGTGAGCGAGAAGTTATGCCGCCTTCTTCTTTGGCTGGATCAGCCCGCGCTCGACCAGCAGCTCCGCGATCTGAACCGCGTTGAGTGCCGCGCCTTTGCGCAGATTGTCGGAGACGATCCACATCGACAGGCCGTTGTCGATGGTCGAATCCTCGCGGATGCGCGAGATGAAGGTGGCGTCCTCGCCAGCCGATTCCAGCGGCGTGATGTAGCCGCCGTCCTCGCGCTTGTCGATGACCTGGCAGCCCGGCGCCTCGCGCAGGATCTCGCGCGCCTCATCGGCGGTGATCGGCTTCTCGAACTCGATGTTGACCGCTTCCGAATGGCCGATGAACACCGGCACCCGCACGCAGGTCGCCGTCAGCTTGATCTTGGGATCGAGCATCTTCTTGGTCTCGGCCACCATCTTCCATTCTTCCTTGGTGAAGCCGTCGTCGAGGAAGACGTCGATATGCGGGATGACGTTGAAGGCGATGCGCTTGGTGAACTTCTTGACGTCGACGGAATCGGCGACGAACACCGCCCGCGTCTGCGTGAACAGTTCGTCCATGCCTTCCTTACCGGCGCCGGAGACCGACTGGTAGGTGGCGACGACGACGCGCTTTATGGTGGCGAAGTCATGCAGCGGCTTCAGCGCCACGACCAGCTGCGCCGTCGAGCAGTTCGGGTTGGCAATGATGTTCTTGCGTGTGAACAGCGAAATCGCATCCGGGTTCACTTCGGGAACGATCAGCGGCACGTCCTGGTCGTAGCGGAAGGCCGATGAATTATCGATGACGACGCAGCCCTGCTTGCCGATCTTCGGCGACCATTCCTTGGAGACGTTGCCGCCGGCCGACATGATGCAGATGTCGGTGTCGGAAAAATCATATTGGTCGAGCGTCCGGACCTTCAGCGTGCGGTCGCCGAACGACACTTCCGTGCCCTGGCTGCGCCGCGAGGCCAGCGCCACCACCTCGCTCACCGGAAAGCCGCGCTCTTCCAGTATGTTGAGCATTTCCCGGCCCACATTGCCCGTGGCGCCGACGATCGCAACCTTGAAACTCATCGAAATCTCCTGTCCCTCTCCGCTCGGTTTCTGGAGAAAACCCGCCGGCCAATGCGGGTTTCACCCCGGGCCGGACCCGGGAGAGGGTGGTTAGGCCAAGGGAATCAGACCGTTTTGGTGGTCGTTTTACCGGTTTTTTTGACCAAGAACGTGGTTTTGCTGGAACGGAAAGGCGCACCGAGACGTCCGGCCCAATGGTTCGCATTGGGGCCGGGGATGTCGAAGGCAAGAAGCGCCATCAAAAGGCCGCGCATCGAAAACTATCCCGTTCGGTGCCGGCTTTTACGCGGTTTGCGTAAGGAGTCAATCGCAACCAGGCGGATCGCCCGCCCTGTACAATGAGGGCGGCACGAAGTACGAACGGGCATCGTTTGGCTCGTGGCGCCCGTCGTGGCGCTTGCCGACATCAGACCCGTCGCCGGGCATTTAAGAATCCGAATTTCGAAAGAAGCATATGTCCAACTTCGAAGCTATTGTCCCCGCGCTGGCAAAGGCGCTGGAAAAACGCGGCTATGTCGAGCTGACACCGGTGCAGAAAGCGGTTCTTGAGCTCGGTCAGGCCGATGCGCTGGTTTCAGCCCAGACCGGCTCCGGCAAGACCGTCGCTTTCGGACTGGCCTTGGCGCCGACGCTGCTCGACGGCGCCGAGCGCTTTTCCCACGCGGCGGCACCCCTGGCGCTGGCCGTGGCGCCGACGCGGGAGCTGGCCCTGCAGGTGACGCGCGAGCTGGAATGGCTCTACGAGCTGACAGGCGCCACGGTGTCGTCCTGCGTCGGCGGCATGGACATGCGCACCGAGCGACGCGCGCTGGAGCGTGGGGCCCATATCGTCGTCGGCACGCCCGGCCGCCTGCGCGACCACATCACCCGCAATTCTCTCGACATGTCGGCGCTCAAGGCAGTCGTGCTCGACGAGGCCGACGAGATGCTCGATCTCGGCTTTCGCGAGGACCTGGAATTCATCCTCGACGCCGCCCCTGCCGAGCGCCGCACGTTGATGTTTTCCGCGACCGTGCCGCGCTCCATCGCCACGCTGGCCAAGGGCTACCAGCGCGATGCCGTGCGCATCTCGGCCTCGGGCGAGGAGAAGCAGCATCTCGACATCGAATACCGGGCGCTGGGCGTCGCGCAGGCCGACCGCGAAAACGCCATCATCAACGTGCTGCGGTACTATGAGGCGAAGAACGCGCTGGTGTTCTGCAACACGCGTGCCGCCGTCAATCACCTGACAGCACGCTTCAACAACCGCAACTTTTCCGTCGTGGCACTGTCCGGCGAGCTGAGCCAAAACGAGCGCAGCCACGCGCTGCAGGCGATGCGCGACGGCCGCGCCAAAGTCTGCATCGCCACTGACGTCGCGGCGCGTGGCATCGACCTGCCCAATCTCGAGCTGGTCATCCATGCCGACTTGCCGACCAACCCGGAGACGCTTCTGCACCGAAGCGGGCGAACGGGACGGGCGGGGCGCAAGGGCGTCAGCGCGCTGATCGTGCCGAACAATGCCCGCAAGCGCACCGAGCGGCTGCTGCAAAGTGCCGGCCTTGCGGCGACCTGGGCGAGCCCGCCCTCGGCCGACGACGTGATACGGCGCGATGACGAGCGCATTCTCGCCGACCCGGTCCTCAGCGAGCCTATGAAGGATGAGGAGCGCGGCTTCGTCCAGGCGCTTCTCGATCAGCACGGGCCGGAACAGGTCGCCGCAGCCTTCGTACGGATGTGCCGCTCCAGCCGCTCGGCGCCGGAGGACCTTCTCGACGTCGCACCGTTCACGCCGTCGGGCGAAAAATTTGCGCGCCGGGACGAGGCACCGAGCCGCCGCGACGATTTCGGCGACAGCGTCTGGTTCTCGCTGTCGGTCGGACGCCGGCAGAATGCCGAGCCGCGCTGGCTGATCCCGATGCTGTGCCGGACAGGCGGCATCTCCAAGCGCGAGATCGGCGCCATCAAGATGCAGCCGGAAGAAACCTTCGTGCAGATCGCGGCGGACTGGGCCGAGCGCTTCCTCGCCGCGATCGGCCCCGACCGCAAGCTGCAGGGCAACATTGCGGTCAAGCGGCTGGACGGCACGCCCGATCTGTCGCGGGCCGGCTATCAGGAGCCGCGCCCCGACAAGAAGCCGCACCGCGGCAAGCGGACATTCGATCAGAACGCGCCCAAATTCGAGAAGCGCGCACCGGCTGACCAGCGCCCGGCATTCGAGGCAAAGCCCTGGGCCGGCAAACCGGCCAAGGCGAAATTCGAAGGCGGACCGGCGAAACACAAGAAATCGAAGAAACGGCCGGGGTGAATAGCCTGCCCCTTCCATTTCGCGCACGCCCCTTGCGGTCTACCGGAACTTTGCACAGTCTGGGGCAGGGCAATGGGGTGGGCAGGACATGCGCGGCGAAGTTCTTCACTATGACGAGGACCAGGCCTTCGGTTTCATTACCGGGGCCGATGGCAACCGCTACAGCTTCGCGCGCGAGGACTTGCGCCGCCAAGCGTCGGTTGCCGGAGGCACGACCGTCGAATTCCAGCCGGCTGGCGGACGGGCACGCGATGTTTTTTCGATCCACGCCCAACCTGCCAGTGCACCCGCCGACGCCTCCGCTGCAACCGCCGCCCCATCTCAGGCCGGCAATGCGCCCGCGGCACGTCAGCCGCAACATTTCGGCCGTTCCGCTGAAAATCAAACCGCCGAATCCACCGGCCTGTGGAGCTACTTCTCGCGTGGCCTGACCGAAAATTATTTCAACTTCGCCGGCCGTGCCCGCCGCAAGGAATATTGGGGCTATTGCCTGTTCTGGACGATCGCGCTGATCGTGGCGATAGGATTCGGCGTCTTCATCGACGACGCCATGGGCAATCTCGACAACAGTGAATTGCCGGCAGTGACGGTCGGCCTTTGCGGCCTCTTCCTGCTGGCGACAGCCCTGCCGTGGTTCGGGCTCAACGTGCGCCGCCTGCACGATATCGGCCTGACCGGCTGGCTCTTCCTGCTTTTCCTGATCCCGACCTTCGGCACCGTGATCATCCTGATCTTTGCGCTGATCCCGACCCAGCCGCGTGAAAACCAGTGGGGTCCGGTGCCGGCGGGTGTCCAAATCTAACCGCGGGAGTGCCGCCGCATCGGCGGCAGTCGCCCAGCGGACGTCGACCTACACAGGATCAGCCCAGGAACTTGGCGATGATCGCGTCGCCCATCTCAGCGGTGCCGACCTCGGTCATCCCCGGCGAATGAATATCCCTGGTGCGCAGGCCGTCGTCGAGCACGGCGGCGATCGCACCTTCGAGCTTGTCGGCTTCAGTCACCATGCCGAAGGAATAGCGCATGCACATGGCGAAGGAGGCGATCATGGCGATCGGATTGGCGATGCCCTTGCCGGCGATGTCGGGCGCCGAGCCATGCACCGGCTCGTAGAGCGCCTTGCGCTTTTTTGTCTTCGCATCCGGCGCGCCGAGCGAGGCCGACGGCAGCATGCCGATCGAGCCGGTCAGCATGGCGGCGATGTCGGACAGCATGTCGCCGAACAGATTGTCGGTGACGATGACATCGAACTGCTTGGGCCAGCGCACCAGCTGCATGCCGCCGGCATCGGCGAGCATATGGTCGAGCTTGACGTCGGCATACCTGGCCTTTTGCGTCTGGCTGACGACCTCGTTCCACAGCACGCCCGATTTCATCACATTGCGCTTTTCCATCGAGGTGACATGGTTCTTGCGCGTGCGTGCCAATTCGAAGGCAACGCCCGAAATGCGCTCGATCTCGAAAGTATCGTAGACCTGGGTGTCGATACCGCGCTTCTGGCCGTTGCCGAGATCGATGATCTGCTTCGGCTCACCGAAATAGACGCCGCCGGTGAGCTCGCGCACGATCAGGATGTCTAGCCCCTCGACCACCTCCTGTTTGAGCGAGGAGGAGGCCGCCAGCGCCGGATAGCAAATGGCGGGTCGGAGATTAGCGAACAGCTCCATGTCCTTGCGCAGCCGCAGCAGACCCGCCTCCGGGCGCACCTCGTAAGGCACGGCATCCCATTTCGGTCCGCCGACGGCGCCGAACAGCACGGCGTCGGCCGCCATTGCCTTGGCCATGTCGGCATCGGATATCGCCGCGCCATGCGCATCATAGGCGCAGCCGCCGACAAGGCCTTCATCAGTGACGAAATCGCTGCCGAGCTTGTCGTTCATGGCGGAAATCAGCTTCTTCACCTCGGCCATCGCCTCGGGGCCTATGCCATCGCCGGCAAGCAGGAGAAGATTTTTGGAAGCCATGTGGAACCGTCCTGATTGTGTCGTGAGCCGCGGCCTTGCTAAACGCCAAGCAGCCGGCGCGCAAGCCTGCGGTTCAGAGCATCGGACTCAAAGTGGAAACCGGTTTTGGGAAAATCCGATGCTCAAGACAAAACGCCTACAGATGCGAAAGGATATTGACCAGCCTGCCGAACGGGTCGCGCACGAAGAAGCGCCGCACGCCCCAGGGTTCGTCCGCCGGACCGTATTCGATGGCAAAGCCGGCCGTCCTCATGCTTTCAAGCGCGGCATCGACGTCGTCGACTTCGATAGAGATGTCCGGCACCGGCGTTCCTGATCCCCCTTCGGCCATGAAACTGACCTGTACGGACATCGTCTCTTGCGAGCCATAGGTAGCGATCCAGCCCATATCCATCTTGAGATCGAGGCCGAGCACATCCTGATAGAAGGGTTTTGCCGCCGCGATATCCTGCGTGTCTATGTTTGCAACGATGCGTCTGACCTTCACCATGGGCCGATCCTCGTGCTAACCGTATCGTTGTCACAACCGTGACAGGTATCAGGCTGTGCGCCGCAGCGCCGTCACCTCGATCTCGATCTTCATTTCCGGCTTGTTGAGCTGGCACACGATCATCGTCGCTGCCGGCCTGATCTCGCCAAACGCCTCGCCGAGGATCGGGAACACCACATCTACGAAAGCCGCATCGGTGATGTAGTAATGTGCCCGCACCACGTCAGCCATTTCGAAGCCGCCATCTCGCAACGCCTTGGCGATCGTCGTCAGGCAATTGCGCGTTTGTGCCTCCACGGTCTCCGGCATCGACATGGTCGCATAATCGTAGCCGGTCGTTCCGGACACGAAACACCAGTCGCCCTGCACCACGGCGCGCGAATAGCCGGCGGTCTTTTCGAAAGGCGAACCGGTGGAGATCAGTTTTCGCATGGGTCCTCCGCAAATCGTCGCGGATATCTTGCAGGGAACGAGCCGATCCCGCCATGGGCCAGATAGAACTGACGGTTGTTATGAGTCTCCCGCCTCGACAAAGCCCTCTCGTCCAAGGCGTGGTGGTCACTGCGCTTTGCAAAAGTACCTAATTCGCCGACCCCAGCGCCTTGTCCAGCGCTTCCTTGACGTCGGCCGGCCATGTACTCACCGCTGGCCACGCGTCCGGCTCGGGCTTGTCGCCGCGGCGGGCGAAATAGAGCTTGTGCTTGACCGGGTCGACCGCCATGAAGCCGTCATTGCCGCCGCAATCATGCGGCACGCAGCCGCTGGCAAAAAAGGCGCCCGAAGCGGTCTTCTCAGTTCCGCCGCCGACCAGCAGGCTAGTCGCCATGTCGGGCATGTCCTCGCCGAGCAGCGTCTCGGCTAGCCTGTAGACAGCCTCGTTGTGAAAGGCATCGATGATGTTGTCGTATTTCGACGGATCGACGTCCTTCCAGTCGGTGCCCGGCTCCGGCATATAGGTGAGATTGCCCGAGGTCGTCAGCCCGGCCGTCGGCGACCATTGCAGCGCCGGCTTGGAATCGCCCGGCAAAAGATAGGGCACGAAATAGATGGCGCTGTCGGAGATCGCGGTCGGCGGCGCGCCGCATTCGTCCTGCTCGACCGTGACCGTCTGGATCGTGCCGCCTTCCGGCTTCCACACGATCACCTTGGCCGGGCCGCATTGATTGCCGCCGTCGCCGACATCGATCAGCGCCACCTTGACGCCGCCGACCTCGACGATCTTGTCGAAGAAGACGTCATAATTGCGCGCCAGTTCCTTGCCGTCGAAGGCGAGCACCCGTTCCCCGTACTCTTCCTCCTGGGTGATGGTCAGTTGGCCGCCCTCGAACGGGATCGGCGCCTGTTTGTCATTGTCGGCTAGGGCCGCATTGCTCAACGCGCCCTGGTCGGCGGCCCTGCCGGGCGCATCGTCAGCCGGCACGAGCACCATGTCGGTCTGTGCATGCGCGCCAGCCACCGGCATCAGAATCCACGCCAGCGCGCAGGCGCCGACAAGAAGCGAACGTGTCATGACTGTCCCTCCGTTCAGCCGCCACGAACCCGGCCTGTCGCGGCCGGGGCATCGTACCGCTCAGGCCCAGGGGCGCTCAGCGGCGTTCCTCTTCTCGAACGAAGCGATGGCGCCGGCTTTTTCCATGGTCAGGCCGATATCGTCGAGCCCGTTGAGCAGGCAATGGCGCTTGAACTCGTCGAGGTCGAACTTGACCACGCCGCCGTCAGGCCCACGGATTTCCTTGGCCTCCAGATCGACCGACAGCGTCGCGTTCGAACCGCGCGAAGCATCGTCCATCAGTTTCTCAAGATCTTCCGGGCTGACGGTGATCGGCAGGATGCCGTTCTTGAAGCAATTGTTGTAGAAAATGTCGGCGAACGAGGTCGAGATGACGCAACGGATGCCGAAATCGAGCAGCGCCCACGGCGCATGTTCCCGGCTCGAGCCGCAGCCGAAATTATCGCCGGCGACCAGGATCTGCGCCTTGCGGTAGGCCGGCTTGTTGAGCACGAAGTCCGGGTTTTCCGAACCATCGTCCTTGTAGCGCATTTCGGCGAACAGGCCGGTGCCGAGTCCGGTGCGCTTGATCGTCTTGAGATAATCCTTGGGGATGATCATGTCGGTGTCGACATTGACGATCGGCATCGGCGCGGCGACGCCGGTGAGCTTGGTGAATTTTTCCATGTCCTTGCCCGTCTTCTTCTTGTTGCGGGAAATTGCTGGCGCCCGGTTTACACAAAGCCGCGGGCAAATAAAAGGCGGCTGTTTTTGGACCTCCGTCGTCGATCGAAACGCAAGATCGGTACAAAACAGCTTCAAAACCACCGGCCCATGGTGCACTTTTGTCGACATGACAACGCGATCCAAGGTCCTCTACGCCAGCGAACCGGGTCTCGGCATCGCCGAGTTCCGCCGCGTTCTGGTGGAATCCGGCCTCGGCGCCAATCGCCCCGTCGATGACGACACCCGATTGAACGCGATGCTGTCAGGGGCCAATTTGGTGTTCACCGCGCGTCTCGATACAGAAGGCAAGCCGCTGGTCGGTGTTGCCCGCGGTGTTACCGATTTCTCGTGGGTCTGTTACGTTTCCGAGCTCGCCGTTTGCAAATCGGCGCAAGGGCTCGGCATCGGCAAGGGCCTGCTTGATGAAGCGCGCCGGCAACTCGGGCCTTCCGTTGCCATAAGCCTGATTTCCATGCCCGACGCCGTCGGCTTTTATGAGCGCATCGGCATGAAGCGCGTGTCCGACGCGTTCTGGTTCGACCGCAAGCGCTGACGCGTTGCCTTGCCAGCTAGTGGATCGAATCTAACGTTTGGTGCCCGCGTTTGACCGCGGCGGCGATCCTGTCGGGGTCGGCGGTCCAGATGAAGGGTCTGGGCTGCTGGTTGTGCTCGGCGAGGAAGGAGTAGATTGCCGCCCTGGAGGTCGACCACCGAGTGAAAGACGCCGCGCTTGAGCGGCGCTTCGACAAGTGCGGGTGGCCGAGGGCGATCGCCCAGTCGGCGTCCTCGGCGATTACGGCGGCTGCTGATCCTCGAACCAGAATGATGACTGGCGTCGCGAGATGGTTCCCACCGACGGCAAGGGAAAATGCGACGTCATTACGATGCGGCCATTGTCCGAGCAAGCCTCCAGGAATGCCCATCTCGTCCGACGTGCCTGGTCAGGGTCCGTGTCGTACCGAAAGCTCCAGTCAGGGTATATGCATTGCATCGGCCAATGCATGAGATCGCCGGAAAACACTGCCCCTACGCCTCGAGATTTCAGGCCGATGGCTACGTGCCCCGGGGTGTGGCCCGGCGTCGGTTCCAGCCACACTTCGCCATCGAGTTCATAATCCATATCGACAAGCACAGCCCGACCAGCCTCGACGATTGGCAACACATTGTCCTCATAGGTCCGATCTTCGTCATCACCGGAGGCCGCCTGTGCGGCCTCGAACTCGCGCCGCGCCATGATGTAGCGGGCGTTCGGGAATGTCGGTATCCAACGCCCGTCCACCAATCGTGTGTTCCAACCGCAATGGTCGACATGAAGATGGGTGCACAGCACATAGTCGATCTGCTCGGGAGCAACACCTGCATTTGCCAGGCGCTCCAAAAAGGTGCCGTCATTGCGGCGATGCCAATGGGGGAAGTATGCGAACGTCTTATCGTTGCCGACGCAACTGTCGACCAGAATGGTGTGGTGTCCGGTACGAACAAGAAAACTCTGGATGGGAAGAATAAGCCGGCCGGTTGCAGGCGATATTAATCGCGGCGTGAGCCAATGAAGATGCGGTTCGAGCGCTTCATCGGTGCAGTCGGGAAACCATTCCGACGGCGTCCGCAGGGGGTCGCACATCTCCAGAATTCTGGTTATCCAGATATTCCCGATTCTCCAGTCATCCACTGACTGCATCCTTCTTCGATCGAGGACGGATCACTAGAGATAACATTTGCGGCCAGATGGCGTCAGACATTTCTGCCTGTAGGAGAAGGAGCGCTCGCGATGTGGCCGCGCTCACGATCGGGTACCAAGCGTTAGAACTTAACCACTAGTGGTCGAAATCTGACGCTTGGTTCCGGGGCCGTAAGCCCGCTCAGGGTGGAAAGCGGACGCTACCATGTACTTTTTGGCAAAGCGCTCAGTGCGCGCGTGACGCAAGGTGAATTTCAAGCGGCTTTGAGATGAGGCCTTTATCAACGATGGCTTCAAGCGTCTGCTTCGTCAGACTGATATCGTCATATTGCTGCGGAACCGACAGAATTAACCCACCCTCTTCGGGCGTGGCATAAAACACTACATAGCCTTTCGCCTCACCGGCGAGAGGGAAGGCGATAGTATTGATTTCAGTATCCATTACTCGCTTGCCAAAAAAATAATTGGCACGATTATTCTGCTGACGTAATTCAAACTCCTGATGCTGGAGAACAGAGTATATACGTTTGTTCTCCGGTGACTCAGGGTCGTTGCTTCATCCAGAGAATGGGATAATTGCGAACATCAACACTGAAAGTGCCTTCCAACTAGTGGAGGTCAAGTCAAATTCCTGCTTTCCATGGATCTTTAAGTATCTGCCCTAGATGTCCGAAATGAGTCGGCAGCGGTATTCCGTTTCGGGTACCAAGCGTCAGGTTTTGACTACTAGCGTGCGGACTTTTGATATCGGCGGGACAGCCCCCCTCTGTCCGGCAGGACAGAGGGGGTGGGCGGGAACTCGACAGAGCGGCTTATTCTGGGCGGCCTTCCCTCAAATCACGTTCAATTCACGAAACGCCCGCCCCTCAGCGACACGGCTATACCCAAACGCCGAGCAATCCACCGTGCGATAGCCGCCATGGACGATCAGTTCGGCCAGCGCTTTGCCGACCGCCGGCGCCTGCTGCAAGCCGTGGCCGGAAAAACCGTTGGCGAAGAAGAAATTGCCGACCTCGGGATGCGAACCGATCACCGCGTTCTGGTCGAGCGTGTTGTAGTCGTAATGGCCGACCCAGGCGCGCGTCGGCTTGATCGCCTCGAAGGCTGGAATGCGGGTCGCCAGCACCGGCCAGATCACCTCTTCGAACAGCGGCCAGTCGGGTTCGAAATCTGTGGGGTCGGCGGGGCCTTCGCCCTCTTCCGGCTCGGCGCCGCCGGTGATGTAGACCGAACCTTCCGGCCGGACATAGATGCCGCTCGGGTCGACCAGCAGCGGCATGTCGTCATATTTTTCGCGCGCCTCGAAGACGAAGACATTGCGCTTGCGCGGCTCCACCGGCAGCGCCAGCCCGGCCATTGCTGCCACCTTGCCGGCATTCGGCCCGGCAGCATTGACGACGATGCCGGCCTCAAGCCGCTCGCCATTTTCGAGGGTCACACCGGTGACGCGGCCGCCTTGCCGCTCGATGCCGGTCACCGACGCCGTGATGAAGTCGATATCCTTCGTCCGCAGCGCCTTGCGGAACAGCATCAGCATCGCATGCGCGTCGAACCAGCCCTCGCCGCTGCGGCCGTAGGCCCCGGCAGTGATACCCTCGGCCGATAGCCACGGAAACCGACGAACAAGCGCCTCGGCATCCTCGAGCACGATGTCGGCGCCCTCGGCCATCTGCGCCTCGTGGTTGGCCTGCAGGATAGGCAGCCCGTTTTCGCCGGCAAGGATCAGATAGCCGCCTTCGCGAAAGCCGATATCGGCGTCCGCCCCGAATTCTTCCTTCAACCGCCGGAACAGTTTCAGCGTGAACTGCGACAGCCGGATGTTTTCAGGGATCGAGAACTGCTGGCGGATGGAGGCGCAGGACAGCGTTGTCGCCGCATGGGAAAATTGCGGGTCGCGCTCGACAACCGCGATCGGGCCCGAAAACCCTTCCTCGCGCAGATAATAGGCGACCGAGGAGCCGACGATGGCTCCGCCGATGATGATGATGTCGTAATGCACCTTTTTCGCCCTTCCGGTCTGAACCGCCGAGTCACGCCGCCGGCAGGATGATCTCGAAGCGCGTGCCGCTCGCCGAGTCAACCAGCCGGATCGTGCCATCATGCGCTTTCAGGAGGGCCAGCACGATGCCGAGGCCCATGCCGGTGCCGCCGGAATCGCGGCGCGTGGTGAAGAACGGCTCGAAGATGCGGCCTCGGTTGCTGGGCGAAATGCCGGCGCCGTCATCGTCCACCACAATGGTGGCCTTGCCGTCCGCGCTTGCTGCCGTGACCGAGACCAGCGTCGCGCCGTGTCGCGCCGAATTGTCGATGAGATTGGCCAACACGATCGCGGCGTTTTCGGCCGATATGCGCAGGCCGATATCGGCGCCCGCCTCGAGGCGCACCGCCAGCCTGTGGTCGGCCGGCAGCAGCGCCAGTGCCGGAGCGAGTGATGTGCCTTGGCCGCTGGGCTCGAGATTTTCGGCACGCGCAAGGTCAAGCAGGCGGCGCACCAGCAGATTGAGCCGGCCGGCATCGGTGACGATATTGTCTGAAAAACGCCGCCGCTCGGCCTCGTCCATCGCGCCGCCCGAATCGCGCAGCAGTTCGGCTGCCCCCTGGATCGCCGTCAGCGGCGATTTGAGTTCGTGCGAGACGTGGGTGGCGAAGGTCTGGATGCTGTCGGAGCGCGCATGCAGCTTTTCGGCCATGTCGAGGAAGGCCGCGGAGAGCGCCGCCATTTCGCGCGTGCCGTGGTGATCAAGCGGCCTGATCGCCTCACGGTCGCCGGCGGCGATGCGCTCGGTGCGCTCGATCAGTGCATAGATCGGCCGGCTGACGGTGCGCAGGAAGACCAGCCCGATCAGCAGCGTGCCGCCGAGGATGGCGATTGCCGCCAGCGCCACCTTGCCGCGCTCGCCAAAGAGATGCTTGACGATGTTGTTCGGCGTCCGCGACAGATAGACCACGCCGGCGACCTTGCCGGAGACCGCAACTGGTATGGCGACGAAGACGCGGACTTTGGTGCCGCGGCTGACCGAATAGAGCGGCGGCGATGGCTGGTCGGGAACCCGCAGCCTGAGCGCGCTGGCGTAGCGGCCGGCAAGCGCTGCGCGAACCTCTTCGACCGCGGCGAGCGACAGGCCGGCCTCCTCGCGGCCGGCAATGACCACGCCGCTGGGATCGAGCAGCCGAAAGCCGGCCAGCGTGGTTTTCTGCGTCTCGGCAAGAATGCCCGACAGCCGCGCGCCGATTGCCGCGAAGGCAGGATCGACGCTGGCCGCCGTGGCCGCGGGCCGGGTCGGCAGTATCCTGTCGGACGCAAGATCGAGGCGCGGTTCGATCGGCTGGTAGGCAGAAGCCCGATCCCTTGTACTGGGTGGAGGCATGGGTGTGCCGAGCTTTTCCGGGGCAAGGCCGGCCTCACGGACCTCTAGCGCATAGATCGCGGCAAGGGCGGCACCTTGCGCGATCAGCTCGGCCTCGGTCTGGCGGATCAGCTGGTTCTCGTACAGCCGGAAGAAGAACAGGCCGGCCAGCGGCAGTGCCATCACCATGATCAGGATGGCAATGACGACCGTGGCAAGCCGTGGCCGCCATTTGCTGCCAATCCGTTCTTGGGCGCTCACGCGCCGCATTTGCCGAGCCGGAAGCCGACGCCATGCACGGTCTCGATTGCATCGACGCAGCCGACCGCCGCCAGCTTGGCGCGGATGTTGCGGACATGGCTGTCGACGGTGCGGTCGGCGACGTGGATATTGGCAGCATAGGCATTAGCCATCACCATGTCGCGGCCGAGCACATGCGCGGGACGCGCCAAAAACCCTTTCAGGATCGCGAATTCGATGCCCGTCAGCACCAGCGGCTTGCCGTCGAAGCTGGCTGTATGGCTTGCCGGCACTAAGGCCAGTCTGCCATGCGAGAATTGCCGATCGTCGGCATGTTCGGGCGCAGGCCGGGCGCGGCGCAGGATGACGTTGACGCGGGCGACCAGCTCGCGCGGGCTGAACGGCTTGGTGACATAGTCGTCGCCGCCCATTTCCAGCCCGAGGATGCGGTCGATCTCTTCATCCCGCGCTGACAGGAACAGCACCGGCACGTCGGATGTGTGGCGCAGCCGCCGGCACACTTCCAGCCCGTCCATTTCCGGCATGCCGATGTCGAGCACGACGAGATCGGGCGCGCGGCGTTCGATCGCCTGCAAGGCAGCCGCGCCGTCCGGCACCGCCAGCGTCTTCATGCCGGCCTTTTCGAGCGCGAAGCAGATGATTTCGCGAATGTGCGGATCGTCGTCGGCGACCAGTATGTGGTGCGGCATCAAATCAGCGGCCCGGCATGAAGGGTTCGGACATCGGAGGAACCACGAACGGGATACGTGTGTCGAGAGCACGAAGGCGCCGCCAGTCGCGAAAGCTCCAGGCGCGCCAGTTTTCTAGGCCGGCGCGGTAGCGGGCCTCGTCCTGCCCAAGCAAACGGGCGAGTTCGCGGTACGAGGAAACGCTGGCCGCATTCGTCCTGCCCTGATGCTCGAGGAAACGGTCGAGCGCCGGCCAGGCGCTGGGACCGAGCGTACGCAGATACCAGAAATCGAGTTCGGTGCCTTGGCCGGTCATTTCGAATGAGTGCTCGACATTGTAGTTGGCGATCAGCGCCGCGAAGTTGACGAAGCAGCAGGCATAGAGCGTCATTGAAAGCGTCAGAAGATTGGCGGAAAGCAGCCATTCATTGGATTTTTCGAACGCGATGCGGGCGATGATCAGGGCAAGGCCCGCCGCCACCAGTCCCATCCAGACGAAGGCGGCGATGCGCCAGTAGGTCAGCGCGTAGATGCCGATATAGAGGTCGAGCCGCAGGATCGACGAGATGACCAGCACGATGTTCTGCGCCACCCAGACGTAGACCAGCCGGCGGATGAGCGGATCGCTGGAGGTCGTGCTGCCCGGCCGCAGCGCCGCCAGGACGAAGCCGGCGGCGAGCAGCGCTGTGATGATCAAGGGATAGGCGCCGCGATGCGCATAGGCGGCGTAGGTCAGCCCGTGGGGAAGCGCGATGCCGCCCCACAGATAGGTGGCGTCGAGCGCGGTCTGCATCGCGAAAAGGATGTTGAAGACGACCAGCGCACGAAGAATCGCGGCCTTGCCGAAGATGATGTCCTCGATCGCCTTGGCGGGTTTTGTCGTCACCCGGCCGACAGGCACAGGCGACAGCACACGCGAAATGGAGCGGAGAAAGCGCGGTAGGCGCGGGCGCAGAAAGGCCCAGACGCCGACCAGCACGAACAGCCAGAAGGCGAGACGCGGCAGCTGGATGAGCTCGAGCAGTGCCATTAGGTCGATCAGCGACAGCCAGTATTCGACGACCGGATTGGCGGCGCCGAACAGCGCGAGAAACACCGCGCCGAGGCTTAGCGGCATGACCCAGACGGCAATCGTCGCAAGGCGCACGCGCCGTCGGCCAAGCTGCCGGGCCGCCTTGCGCCAGCGAAAGAAATCCAGGACGAACCGAAAGGGCGTTGCAAGCAGGAATAGCGAGAGTTGGCCGGCAATGCGGGCAACCCCGTGCTTCAACCGCCCGGCCAGCGAAAGCGCGAAGACGGCCAGCGCCGCCAGCCCGATCGAGACGGACAGCGCACTGACATTTTCCGCGAGCGGCAGCAGCGCCACAAGCAGCGCAACCGGCTTGAACCAGGGCCTGCCATCGTTGAAGGAGCCGAGAGGATGGACAGCCATGCTCGTGGTGGCAATCGCAACGCCGAACAGGAAAAGCGTGATGCCGGCCGGTTGGCTATAGAAGAAAAAATCGGCCAGCGCGACGAGCAGGACGGCAACGCCGAAGCGGCGGCAATAGCTCGGCGCCGGCGTGAGGAACGCTGTCATGATCGGGCTTTCTCGGCCGCTTTGATGCGGCCGGAATATCTGGGCGGGGATTTGCGGACGAAAGGGAGGAGGTTTGCCGGGGGCGGATCGACAAGCCACCAGCTGTCGCGGCGAAGCCGGTACGGCAGGGACCAACGGCAATTTGTTTGCTCTTGCATGCCGCCCTTGTCGCATTCTGTCGGGTGGCAAGCGGGGCGGAGACGAGGAGATTTTCCGAAATTGCGTGCAGTTTTTATGCACGGCTTGCCTCGGCCGTCTGCAGGCGGCATAGATCGGACATGACTGCCGAACCCTCCCGCCCGCGCCGCTCGGTGCTTTACGTCCCGGCTTCGAACGACAAGGCATTGGCCAAGATCCGGTCGCTGGCCTGCGATGCCGTCGTCATCGATCTCGAGGACGCCGTCGCCCCGGCCGACAAGCTTTCCGCGCGCGAAAAACTGGCGGGGATTTTCGCCGGCCGTTCCAACCGACGCTGCGAGATGGTTGTGCGCATCAATGCGCTGTCGAGCGAATGGGGCGCCGACGATCTGCTGGCTGCGGCAAAATGCGCTCCCGACGCCATCCTGCTGCCCAAGGTCGACACGCCGCGCGACATTCTCGAGGCCGGTGACGTTCTCGACGACAATTTTGCGCCGGACGAGGTCAAGCTATGGGCGATGATGGAGACACCCAAGGCGCTGCTCAACATCGGCCCGATCGCCGAGCTTGGCCGCGACCCAACCTCTCGACTGGTTTGTTTCGTTGCCGGAACGAATGATCTGGTCAAGGACACCGGAATTCTCACCACGCCCGACCGGCGCTATCTCGTGCCGTGGCTGATGCAGATGGTGCTCGCCGCGCGCGCCGGCAGCCTCGACCTGCTCGACGGGGTCTTCAATGATTTTAGCGATATGGACGGGTTTGCGCGCGAGTGCACGGAAGCGGCCGCCATGGGCTTCGACGGCAAATCGCTGATCCATCCGGCCCAGATCGAGGCCGCAAACCGGGCCTTTGCGCCGTCGCCTGAAGCGATAGCCGAGGCGAGCGCGATCAAGGATGCCTTCGCGCTTGCCGAAAATACCGGCAAGGCGGTGATTGCGCTGAACGGAAAGATGGTCGAGCAGCTGCATTTGGCGCAGGCCGAAAAACTGCTGGCGAAGGCCGCCGCTGTTCGCGCATGATTGTAACTCCCGACGGGATTGAAAATGAAACTCTACCGCTTTTTGTCCGGCCCGGACGACGCCAGCTTCTGCCACAAGGTGACGGCGGCGCTCAACGAGGGCTGGCACCTGTTCGGCTCGCCGACCTATGCCTATGACAAGAATGCCAAGACCATGCGCTGCGGCCAGGCGGTGGTGAAGGACATCGAAGGCCAGGAATACGGCCCCGACACCAAGCTCAGCGACTGGTAGCGCTGACATCGCTTCGGGTGCCCGCGAATGCGGGACACTTCTGGACGCTGGCGCGAAGGAACGCTGCGCTCTCCAGTCAAAACGACGTCACTCCGCTGCCTCTTCGATCTTCTCCATATCATCGTCCGACAGGCCGAAATGGTGACCGATCTCATGGATCAGCACATGGGTGACGATGTCGCCCAGCGTCTCCTCGTTCTCGGCCCAGTAGTCGAGGATGGCGCGGCGGTAGAGCGTGATCCGGTTCGGGCCTTCGCCGGTCTGCGGATTCCAGCGCTCGGCGATGCCGCGCCCCTCGAACAGGCCGAGCAGGTCGAAGGGCGTTTCCAGCGAAAGGTCGTCCATGATCTCGTCGGTCGGGAATTCGGCGATCTGAATGACGATCTCGCCGGTCAGCTTGCGAAACTCCTCCGGCAGATGGGCATAGGCCTCCAGCGCCAGGAGCTCGATTTCCTCCATCGTTGGCGAAAGCTGGTCGTGCCAGATGCGTGTTTGGTAGATGCGAGCCATGCTTTGTCCTTTGATCCCGGCATATAGGCTTTCGGGCCGGACTCGGCAAATGGTCGGGCTGGAGCGCCCGGACCATGCCATCAAGGCAGGAATAAATTCCCCATGACTCCGCTTGACTCTTTGGCCGCCCTCTGGAATCTATAGGAACATAACAGGAACAATTGTGAGTGGAAGCTGACCGTCATGGCGACAAGCGCCGTGGCGCGGGAGACTGTTTTTGCCCTGCGCCGCCAGATCGCGAAGATCGAAGGGACCTTGTCCGAGCGCCTGGAAGCGCCGGCCGGTTCGTCGTTTGACGCGGATGTGCCTCGCCAGAGTCTGGCATCCTCTCGGAATCCGACACCCGCTCGGAATCTGACGATTGTCCGTCGCGGCCTCGCCGTGGCGCCGCCCGATGCGTTTTTGCGCACCGGTGCCGAGCGCCTCGATGCTGCGCTGAGCGGCGGCCTGCCGAAGGCGGCGCTGAGCGAGTTTCATGGCGCCGCGACCCGCGATGCCGGAGCAGTCGCCGGTTTTGTCCTGTCGCTCATCAGCCTGATCCTCAGCCAGGGGCCGCGACTGCCGGTGCTGTGGATCGGCACATCCGAGGTTTTCCGCGAGGCCGGCTTTCCCTATGCCGGGGGGCTTCACGCCTTCTTCGGCATCGAGCCGGAGCAATTGCTGTTTTCCGAGGCGCCAAGGCTGCTCGATGCGCTGTGGGTCGCCGAGGAGGCCGCCAGGATGACGGCGCTGGCCGCAGTCATCCTCGAAATCCGTGGCAACCCGCAGCGGCTGGATCTCACCGCGACGCGGCGGCTGCACGCCCGGGCGCAGAGTGCCGGCCGGCCGCTGTTCCTGCTGCGCCAGGCCGGCGAGCCCGAGCCGACGGCAGCGCCCGTCCGCCTCATCCTGTCGGCGGCACCGGCGGCAGCGCGCGAGACGATCGCCGGGCCGCTCGCCGGCTCGATCGGCCGGCCCGCCTTCACCATCACCATCGGCAAGAGCCGCACTGCCTTGCCCGGAAAATTCACACTGGAGTGGAACCCCGATGAACGCATATTCGAAGAAAGACGGGGCGAGGAATGGGCAAAGAATCCTGTCCCTGTGGTTTCCACATCTCGCCGCCGAGAGGATCCTGCGGCAGCGCCTGGGGCGGTCCTGGCGTTCCCGGCCGTCGGATCACCTGCCGCTGGTGATCAGTCACCGCGACCGGAACGCCCAGCGCATCGCCGCCCTCGACGAGCGGGCCGAGGCGCTTAACCTGAAACGCGGCATGGGCATAGCCGATGCACGCGCCATGCATCCCTCGATCGACATCGTGGAGGCCGATCCGGAAGCCGACCGGCGCCTGCTCGAAGGCCTCGCCGACTGGTGCGACCGCTATACCCCGCTGGTGGCGCTCGACGGGGCCGATGGCCTCTATCTCGACGTCACCGGCTGCACCCATCTTTTCGGCGGCGAACGCTCGATGCTGGACGACATCCTGTCGCGTTTTTTCCATCAGGGCTTCGATGTCCGCGCCGGGCTTGCCGCCACGCCGGGCTCGGCCTGGGCGGCGGCGCGGTTTGCCGGCGACCGCATCGTTCCCGATGGTGAGGAGGAAGCGCTTCTCGCGCCCTTGCCGTTGGCGGCACTGCGCATCGATCCAGAGGTCCGCGCCAGCCTCGAAAGCGTCGGCCTGCGCACGGCGGGCGCCGTCATGGCGGCACCGCGCGCGCCGCTGGCCCGCCGCTTCGGCGCATCGCTGCTATTGCGCCTCGACCAGGCGCTCGGCCGCCTCGACGAAGCCGTGTCGCCGCGCCTGCCGGTCGCGCCGCTTTCGGTCGAACGCCACCTCGCCGAGCCGATCATGCTGACCGAGGACATCGAGCGGCTGACAGGCATGCTGGCGGCCACATTGAAGAAGGACCTCGAGCGTCGCGGCGAGGGCGCAAGGCGGCTGGCGCTGCTGCTCTTTCGCGTCGATGGCGGCGTCAGCCGCATCGCCGTCGGCACCTCGCGACCTTTGCGCGAGCCGCTGCTGATCCAGAAATTGTTTCACGAAAGGCTTGCCGCGCTCGAACAGGATATCGACGCCGGCTATGGTTTCGATCTCGTGCGCCTCTCGGTGCTGACCGCCGCCGCCTTCGACATGCAGCAGGCAGACCTTGCCGGCGAGACGAACGACGGGGGCGCCGACATCGCGCTTTTTGCCGACCGCATCCGCGCCCGGCTCGGCGAAGGCGCGGTCTTGAAGCCGGTCGCCGTCGAGAGCCATCTGCCGGAGCGCGCCGTCGCCGCCATTCCCTTCGCCGAAGCGCCGCAGAGAAGCTCGCCGCCGAAGCAGCCGGACAAGGTGAAGGATGCTCCCACGACCGTCTTCCAGCCGGAACGGCCGATCCGGCTTTTCCGTTCGCCCGAGCCGATCGAGGTGCCGGCCACCGAAATGCCGGAAGGCCCACCTTTGAACTTCCGCTGGCGGCGCGCGCTCTACCGGGTCGCGCGCGCCGAAGGGCCGGAGCGCATTGCGCCTGAATGGTGGCGAGAGGCGGCGGGACGGGAAGATGCGCCGACCCGGGACTATTTCCGCATCGAGGATGCCGACGGCCGCCGTTACTGGCTTTACCGCCAAGGCCTCTACGGCGCCTCGCAGCCCGCTCCGCGCTGGTTCATGCATGGAGTCTTCGCATGAATGCGCTGACAGCCGTTCCCTATGCCGAATTCGGCATCCAGTCGAACTTCTCGTTCCTGCGCGGCGCCTCGAAACCGGAGGAGCTGGTGGTCGCGGCGAAATTCATGGGGTTTTCAGCGATCGGGCTCGCCGACCGCAATACGGTGGCGGGCGTCGTGCGCGCCTGGCAGCAGGCCAAGGTGGAGGGTGTTTCCTATCATCCCGGCTGCCGCCTGGTATTTTGCGACGGCACGCCGGACATTCTCGCTTACCCGCAGAACCGCAAGGGCTGGGGCCATCTCTGCCGCATGCTGACGCAGGCCAATTTGCGCGACGAAAACGAAAAGGGAGCAACGCTTCTCAAACAAAGCGATCTTCTCGAATGGGGCGATCTCTTGTCGCTGGCCATCCTGCCGGATGTGTCGACGGGCGCGGCCGATAGCCTTGCTGTGCTTAGCCGGCTCACGGATCGCTTCGGCGAAAGCCTGCGGTTTGCGGTTTCGCCGGATTACCGCGGCAGCGACCGCTTCCGTATCGAGCAGGCGGCGGCGATGGCCGAACTGGCCGGCATCCCGCTGATGGCGACCAACGATGTGCTCTACCATACGTCGGAACGGCGCCCGCTGCAGGACGTGCTGACGGCGATCCGCCTCAATGTGCCCGTCGCCGAGGTGGGGCTGGAACTGGCGGCCAATGCCGAGCGTCATTTAAAGCTACCGCTGGAGATGGCACGGCTTTTCCGCAGGCATCCGCAAGCGCTGGCGGAAACGCTGCGTTTTGCCGGCGAGCTGAGCTTCTCGCTCAGTGACCTGCAATACAACTACCCCGACGAGCCGACGGAATCGGGCCTCGGGCCACAGGCCGAGCTGGAAAGGCTGGCCAAGGAGGGGGCCGCCATCCGCTACCCCTCGGGCGTGCCCGCTTTTGTGACGCAGCGCATCGAGGAGGAGCTCGCTCTGATCGAGCGCCTGAACTACGCGCGCTATTTCCTGACTGTCTACGACATCGTCAAATTCGCCCGCAGCCAGAACATTCTCTGCCAGGGGCGCGGCTCCGCCGCCAACTCGATCGTCTGCTTCTGCATCGGCATCACCGAAGTTGGCCCGGACAAGATCGACACGCTTTTCGAGCGCTTCATTTCCGAAGAAAGAAACGAGCCGCCCGACATCGATGTCGATTTCGAGCATGAAAAGCGCGAGGAGGTCATCCAGTACATCTATTCCAAATACAGCACCAAGCGCACCGCGCTGGCCGCCGCCGTCGTCAGCTACCGCGGCCGCTCTGCGGTGCGCGAAGTGGCCAAGGCGATGGGCCTGTCGGACGACGTCCGGAGCGCGCTGTCCAGTTCGATCTGGGGCTGGTCGACCTCGGAGCTCGGCGAAAAGGAGACAAAAGCCGGCGGCCTCGATCAGACCGATCCCTCGACAAGGCATGTGATCGAATGCGCCAACGAGATCATGGGCTTTCCCCGCCATTTGTCGCAGCATGTCGGCGGTTTCGTCATCACAAGGGACCGGCTCGACGAGATCGTACCCATCGTCAAGACGGCGATGGACGAGCGCAAGATGGTCGAGTGGGACAAGGACGACCTCGACGCGGTGAAAATCCTTAAAGTGGACGTGCTGGCGCTCGGCATGCTGACCTGCCTGCAGCGCGCCTTCACCCTGCTCCAGGATCATTATCCCGAGGCGCGGGACGCATATGGCCAACCCTATGTGTTGGCCACTCTCCCGGCCGAGGACAAACATGTCTACGACATGATCTGCCGCGCCGACACGATCGGCGTCTTCCAGATCGAATCGCGCGCGCAGATGTCGATGCTGCCGCGGCTGCGGCCGAAAAACTTCTACGATCTCGTCATCGAGGTGGCAATCGTGCGGCCCGGCCCGATCCAGGGTGACATGGTCCACCCTTATCTGCGCCGCCGGCAAGGCAAGGAAAAGCCCGAATACCCGAAGCCGGAACTGGAAAAAATACTCGGCAGGACGCTGGGCGTGCCGCTGTTCCAGGAACAGGCAATGAAGATTGCCATCGTTGCCGGCGGCTTCAGGCCGGGCGAGGCCGATGAATTGCGCCGCGCCATGGCCACCTTCAAGCGCACCGGCACGATCGGCAATTACCGCAAGAGGATGGTCGACGGCATGGTTGCCAAGGGCTACGAAAAAGACTTCGCCGAGCGTTGCTTCAAGCAGATCGAGGGCTTTGGCGAATACGGCTTTCCCGAAAGCCATGCCGCCTCCTTCGCCCTGCTGGTCTATGCCTCCTGCTGGTTCAAGACCTTCTATCCCGACGTGTTCTGCGCCGCGATTCTGAATTCCCAGCCGATGGGTTTTTACCAGCCGGCTCAGCTTGTCCGCGACGCGCATGATCATGGCGTCGAGATCCGAGAGGTCGACGTCAACTTTTCCGGCTGGGATTGCGCCTTGGAGCAATCGCCTTTCGATCCGGCCCGCATTCTCGACCGCCATGTTCAAATGCGCGGTGTCATCCGGACCAGCCATGCCGTCCGGCTTGGCTTTCGCCAGGTCAAAGGCCTGTCGAAGGAGCGCATGGAAGCATTTGTGGTGAGGCGCGGCGACGGCTACACATCCGTGCGCGATGTCTGGCTGCGCTCGGGCCTCAACGTCGACGAGATCGAAAAGCTGGCGCAGGCCGACGCCTTCCGCTCGCTTGGATTGAACCGCCGCGACGCTCTATGGGCGGTCCGCGCGCTCGACGGCAAGAGTGCCGCCGAAAAGCTGCCGCTGTTCGATCAGCCGGCGATCCGCTTGCGCGATCTCGAGCCTGAAACCCGGCTCCCGACAATGCCGCTCGGCGAGCACGTCGTCCACGACTACCGCTCGCTCGGCCTGTCGCTGAAGGCGCACCCGGTCGCCTTCCTGCGTCAAAGGCTGGATCGGTCCGGCATCACGCCCAATGCGCGGCTCGGCCAGGTGCGGGACGGCCGGCGCGTTTCGGTCGCCGGCCTCGTGCTGGTGCGGCAGCGGCCGGGCAATGGCAAGGCGATTTTCCTGACGCTGGAAGACGAGAATGCGGTCGCCAACATCATTTTCTGGGAAAGGACTTTCGACCGCTTCCGCCCCATCGTCATGGGCGCACGTCTCATCCGCGTCACCGGCAAGCTGCAATCGGAATCGGACGTCATCCATATCGTCGCCGAGAAGGTCGAGGATCTGACGCCGTGGCTGTCGGTGCTGCTGGAAGAGGCAGGACCTGAGCCTTCGAGCCGTACAGACGAGGCTCGGCCGGGCAGCATCGCGCAAACGGAATTATTGGGAAAGGCGGAGAAGGTCATGCCCAAGGGACGCAATTTTCAATAGGCCCCCTGTCTTCGTCAGAGCGTTGCTGCGGTGCAGAATTTGATGACGGCAGGACAGAGGGGGGCGCGAAGGATCGCTGCGGAGCGGCCCTTATTCCGAGCCACCCAGGCGCGGCGGTGGCATGGCATCGTCTATGGCGATGACCCGCGCCTCCGATGGCAGCATGATCGGAATGCCGTCCCGCACCGGATAGGCAAGCTTTGCCACCCGCGAGACAAGCTCGCCGCGCTCCGGATCCCAGGCAAGCGGCCCCTTGGTCAGCGGGCAGGCCAGCAGTTCCAGCAGCTTGGGATCGACAGTCCTGTTCCCGTCACGTCCATCCGCCATTCGATCCGTCCTTCCACAAGGCAACTTCGGGGTTTCGCGCGCGGACTTCCCTTCTCCCCTTGTAGGAGAAGGTGGCCGAGCGAACCTCGGTCGGATGAGGGGTGTTCCAGCTTGGCACCGACGGCACTCCGTCCAGCACCCCTCAACCGTCTCGGCGCTGCGCGCCAATCCACCTTCTCCCACAAGGGGAGAAGGCAAGAGCCTACTGCAAACTCGAACCGAAATCCTCATTGTCGCGCGCCAGCGCCATTTCGGTGATGGCGATCAGCGTTTCGGCACGTGTCTTTAGATCGGCCGCTTCGAGCAGCGCCTGTTTCTCGGCCGGCCCGTAGGGCGCCATCATCGACAGCGCGTTGACCAGCATGGCGTTTTCGGCGCGGCTGACGCTTTCCCAGTCGGCCTCCAGATCGTTGGCCTGCAGATAGGCGCGAAACGCTTTGAGCAGCGCCGGCCGGTCGATCTCGGCTTCCGCCTGGTCGTCGTCGAGATCGGTGAGAAAGGGTGCCAACCGGCACTGGCGAAACGGCGTCCTGACGGTGAGTTCCTGGACAATGCGGAACCGGCACACGCCCTGCAGCGAAATCAGATAACGACCGTCGCCGCTCTCGGACAGCGCGATGATGCGCCCGGCACAGCCGACATTGCAGAGTTCCGGCTCGCCGTCGGGACGCAGCGCACCGTCGAGGCTGGGCTGGATCATGCCGATCAGCCGCGCCCCGGCGATCGCCTCATCGACCATCTGCAGATAGCGCGGCTCGAAGATGTTGAGCGGCATGCGGCCTCCCGGCAGCAGCAATGCGCCCTCAAGCGGAAAGATCGGCATGGTCGACGGTAAGTCCGCAGCGAGCCGGTAATGCGCGTTTCCCGCCTGCACCTCAATCCTCCGATCGCTTCGTTAGGAAGCGCACCAAACCCGTCTCCTCCCGGCCGGCACAAGGCGCGACACCGGAAACCCGAAATCGAATGCCGTCCGAAAACCTAATTTGGCGCAGCCGCCGCCGACCGCAAGCCCGCCGGACAAAACAGTCTGCGCCGGCTCAGGAAAACAGCAGCGACGACAGTTTGCGCCGTGCCGACAGCGTTGCCTCGTCGGTCATGCCCCATGCCTCGAAGAGCTGCAGCAACTGGGTTCTGGCGCCATCGTCGTTCCACGAGCGGTCGGCCTTGATGATCGCCAGCAGATTGTCGGCCGCCGCCATGCGATCACCCTTGGCGTTCTGGATCATCGCAAGCTCGAACCGCGCCTGGTGATCCCCGGGATTTTCGGCCAGCCGCCGTTCCAGTTCCGCCGGATTGCCGAGCACTGCTGCTTGCGCGGCGAGCGCCATCTTGGCGCGCAGCGCGGCGAGCTGCGGCGCATCCTTCTTTGCCTCCGGCGCCCGCGCCAGCATCGCATCGGCACCTTCGGTATCGCCGGCCTCGAACAGCAGATCGCCCAAGCCGGCGATCGCCTCGATCGTCTCCGGCGCCTGTTCCAGGATAGCGTCGTAGATGTCGGCCGCGGTCTGCACGTCACCGGCCTCGCGCGCCTCGGCGGCCGCGGCCAGCGCCTCGGCCACTTGCGGTGCGCCACCATCCTTGCCGCCGACCTTCTGGATGAATTGCGTGATCTGGCTCTCGGGAATGGCGCCCATGAAGCCGTCGACCGGCTGGCCGTCCTTGAAGGCAATGACCGCCGGTATCGACTGGATGCCGAGCTGGCCGGCGATCGATGGATGGTCGTCGATGTTCATCTTGACCAGCTTGACCTTGCCGCCGGCGGCTTTCACCGCCTTTTCCAGCAGCGGGGTCAATTGCTTGCAGGGGCCGCACCATGGCGCCCAGAAATCGACCAGCACCGGCTGGCGGCGCGATTCCTGGATGACGTCGGCGGCAAATCCAGCGGTCGTGGTGTCCTTGATGACGTCGGCCGGCACCTCCGCAAGTGCGACCTTCTCACGCGCGGCATCGGTGCCGCCATACTGCACGGTGGTGGCATACTGACCGCCATTGCTGCCAAATGGGCGGCCAAATGGGTTGCTATCGCTCATCTCGTCGCCCTTTCGGTCGCGCCGCCGGCCAAGGGACAGGCGCAACATCCTTCTTCAGAACCCGGTTTCAGTCACCCATGTGGCGATCATGCCGAGACTTTCAAGATAACAGCATCATGTCCGGTTGCCTCGACGAATTTGACCAGGTCCGTGGCGGCGATGGAAGTCGTCGCCTCATTGGTCAGCGGGTGGGCGTTGACCACAGCATGGCTCATCAGCTCCTCGTCGAGAACGACCTTGACCCTTCGCTCCGTGTCGTTGATCAGCCCGAAAACGGTGACCGCGCCCGGGACGACGCCGAGAAGCACCATCAGCATCTCCGGCCGGCCGAAAGACACGCGGCCCGCGGCGCCGATCAGATGATGGATCTGCTTTAGATCGACCACCGCCTCCTCGCCGACGCTGACCAGGAAGAAATTATCTTTCTTGTCCTTGAGGAACAGGTTCTTGGTGTGGCCGCCGGCGATCTCGCCGCGCAGCACCTGCGAATCGGCGACAGTGAACAGCGGCGGATGCCGCTGTGTCGATACCTCGATCCCGAGTCCGGCAAGAAAGGCGAAAAGGTCGGCTTCGGTCTTCGGCATCGGTCTTTCTTCTGATGGCCCGCTTTCAACGGCTTGTTCGGCCTACGCCGTTTACGGCCAATGATGCGGCCAAGACAAGCCCGTCGCGCAATGCAGGGGTGATTGCCTTGCGACGTGTCGCGGGACGGCTTGTCCGCATTGCCGGCGAAGCAAAAAGCCTGCGAATTCCCTGTTGCAATCGCCGCGCTCTTCAGCCATATAGGCGCGGCTTGCGGCCCGAAAGCCGCGCGAGCGGGTGTAGCTCAGGGGTAGAGCACAACCTTGCCAAGGTTGGGGTCGAGCGTTCGAATCGCTTCACCCGCTCCAGTTTCTCTCAAGGGAAATCAAGCATCGAAAAGCCGCGGTCCGCCGCGGCTTTTTCGCATTTGGGCGGCACAGGACGCACTTGCCAGCAGGCGCTGCGGTCGCGCCAAGTACGCTGCAGATAGAATTCAGGACTTTTGCGTGTCGTCCTCGGACCAAGGTCCGTCTTGCAGAATGCTCTATTTGAACGGAACTTGTTGGACAGCGGGCTCCACTTTGGAAAGTCCTCACGTTTCTCACTGGAACCCATCCTGGCGGGAGGGCCACTCGAAGGAGGAATTATGAAAACGCGCACCTATCTATTCGCAGCGGCGGCCGCTCTCACCCTTGTCGCGTCTCCGGTCCTCGCTGCCCCCGGCGGCAATGGCGGCGGGAACGGCAATGGCGGCAGCCACGGCAACGGCGGAAACTCGGCTGGGGCCGGCTCGCAGGGACACGGAGCCGCCACCTCGGCCGCGGCCAAGGACAAGTCGACGACCGGAGTTGCTCATGCAATGGCGGTCGTTGCCACGACACCGGCCTCACCGCAGGCCACCCTGGCCTTGCAGGCAGCGCTGGATAGGAAGGCCGCGAAAGACGCGGCAAACACTGCCGACGACACCTCTGACGAAACCGAGTAAGCATTCGAAACTGACAACTTGTCGCGTTGAAAGCCGTGGTTCGCCGCGGCTTTTTTTCGTTTCCCCGCCTGGCGTTCGAACTCTCAAGGCCTTTGATGCATGTCGCGCAAAACTGTGCAGCGGTTTTGCGACACCGACATGCATGAAACAAGAACCTGAAGCGCGTCGCATGAGGCCGGTCGAACGCACCGCGCTTTTAGGGTCGGCAGGTCAACAGCGCTTCCAGAAAAAAGCTGCTCCACAGCGGCCCTGAAGCTACGCTGAGGCCAAACGCCGCCGCATCGGCGTCGGATTCGATTGCATGCGAGGAGATCCCGTGACCGGCTTTGTCGACCGAGAACGCGCAACAGACCTGATGCAGCGTGCCAATATCGAGGCATTGGTGCTTTGCGAGCCTGAGGCATTCCAATATGCCACCGGCGCCTGGATCGGCCCGGCCGGCCTGTTCCGCCGGGCCGGCGCCGGTTTCGTGGTCATCCCGAGACGAGACGACCTGCCGATCGGCGTAGTGGTTGCCGATTTCCAGGCTGCCCAGCTCCGGGCGGCGGTGGCGGATGCCGTGGTGCGCACGCATCCGATCTGGATCGAATCCGCGTCGCTTGAGCCGGCGACAGCCGGCCGGCCCGTTGCGCAGCGCATCGAGGCCGGCCTGGTTGGCCGCGCCCCCGGTTTTGCACGTCCAGCGACCTTCGAGCTTGCCCGCTCTGTCCGCGAGCTGAAGACGATGCTCGCCGAATTCGGGCTGGAGCGTGCAACGCTCGGCATCGAGCTGGATTTTGTCTCGGCCAGCGATTTGTCCGCGATGCAGGCGATGTTGCCCGGCACGGCCCTGGTCAACGGCTCGCCGATCCTCGACAGGCTGCTGGCAATCAAATCGCAAAGCGAGATCGACCTTCTGCGGCAGGGCATCGTCCTGTCGGAAACCGGCCTGTCGCGACTGCAGCAGCATGCGGCGACCGGCATGCGTCAGTCGGAGCTGGTCGCGCTCTACCGGCAAGGCGTCGCCGAAGCAGCCGCCGGGTCCTCGCTGCAAATCTCGACGGCGGAATACGTCACACTGGGCGCTCGGCCCAAAAGCGCCGATGTGGCAGCCACCGCCGGCGATCCGCTGAAGGCCGACATGGTCTGCAGCGTGAACGGCTATGCCTCCGACATGTCGAGGAATTTCACCTTCGGGCCGCCGTCGCCCGAACAGGCCGAATTGCATGCGATAGCCGAGCGCGCCTTCGCCGATGGGCTTGCCGCGCTTATGCCCGGAAAGCCGTTCGCCGGCGTGCATCGCGCCGCCAGCGAAAGCCTGGCGCGCCAGGGCCTGCGTTCCTATCGCCGCGGCCATTTCGGCCACAGCGTCGGCCATTCCGTGTTTTCCGAGCAATGGCCGTTCATCTCGGCCGACAGCGATGTCGTGATCGAAGCTGGCATGGTGCTGGCATTCGAGATCCCGCTCTACATCGACGGTCTCGCCAGCTTCAATCTCGAAGACCAGTTCCTGATCACCGCGAACGGGCCGCTGCCGATGAACCACTTGCCGAGGCGCCTGGGGACTATAGGCTGAATCCAGCCGGTGCCCTTACCTGGCGCCGGCCACGCCCCTGCGGAAATCCGACGGCGACATGCCGGCAAGCTTGCGGAACGATTTGTTGAAGGCGCTGAGCGAGCCGAAGCCCGATTCCATGGCGACGCGCAGTACATTGGCATCCTGATGCATCAGCAGCGCCTGCGCGTAGCTGAGGCGCAGCAGATTCACATATTCGTTGAGCGTCATGCCGGTCGATTTCTTGAAGATGCTCATGGCGTATTTGGGATGGATGTCGGCCGCCGCGGCGATGTCGACGCAATCGATCTCGTAGAGGAAATTCTCGGCGATGAAGTCGCACATGCGCCCGACATTGCGCAGCGATTGCTGATCGAAGGGACTGCCTATCTCCTGTTCGACCGGGGTTTCGGGGGCGAGCCGGTAAGGCTCGAAGCGCACCCGCTCCAGCCGCAGCAAAAGCTCGTTGACGGCATGCTCGGCCTTGACCGGGTCGCCGGAGCGGGCATAGCGGTTCCAGCGCTCGAAATTGTGGTCGTCCGACCGGTCGGTGGCGTCGGTTACCAGCGTCGCGCCCGTCATCAGCCTGTTGCGGACGTCGACCGGCAAATGCAGCCGGAAGAAATGCACCAGCGGCAGATGCGCGCCGGCATAGATGGCATCGTCGGAGGCTTCGTCCATCTGGTGCGGCAGGCCGCCCCAGAACAGACACATGTCGCCAGCAGAGAGCGAAAGCTCGTGCCCGTCCATGCGGTAATGCACGGCCCCGCGCACGATGAAATTCACCTCGACCTGGGCGTGCCAATGCGGCTTGAGCATCACCAGGGGCTGGGTGTGAAACATCTGCAGCAGCAGCGGCAGGCCCTCCACGCTGCTGGCGCCAGGCTGGTAAAACGGCCTTTCCGGCATCTTACTTTCCGCTCATTTCTTATTCCCTTTGTCGCGGACAAGGCTTTCCCGAGGCCTAGTCTAGCCACGCTCGCAAACAGAGAGCAACTGAAATGGGAGGATTTCAATGCGCATAAAATTGACCTGCGCCGCGCTCGCGCTTGCCTTGGGCTCCAGCCCGGCCTTTCCGCAGTCCGGTGAAATCACGATCTGGAGCTGGAATATCGCCGCTTCGTCGCTGAAGGCCACCATAGCGGGCTTCAACAAGCAGTTTCCCGACATCAAGGTCACGGTCGAGGACCTCGGCAACCAGCCGACCTACGACAAGTCGATCGCCGGCTGTGCCGCCGGTGGCGAGGGCCTGCCGGACATCGTGACGATCGAGAACGGCGAAGCGGAAAACTACTGGAGCCAGTTCCCGGATTGCTTCGTCGACCTGCACACGCTCGGCTACACCGCGGAAGACCAGGCAAAATTCCCCGACTTCAAGCGCACCGAGCTCGAGGTGGACGACAAGGCCTATGCGATGCCGTGGGATTCGGGGCCGGTGGCGATGTTCTACCGACGCGACTTCTACGAGAAGGCCGGCGTCGATCCGTCCTCGATCCAGACCTGGGACGATTTCATCGCTGCCGCCAAGAAGATCCAGGCCGCCAATCCCGGCGTCACGATGACCAACGCCGATTTCAACGGCGATTCCGAATTCTTCCGCATGATCTCCAACGAGCAGGGCTGCGCCTACTTCTCCGCCGATGGTCAATCGATCACGGTCAACCAGCCCAAATGCGTCGATGCCATGACCAAGATCAAGGAGATGAAGGACGCCGGCATCATTTCCTCTGCCGACTGGAGCACCAAGATCACCAACAACACCGCCGGCAAGGTCGCCACGCAGATGTATGGCGGCTGGTATGAAGGCACTGTGCGCACCGAATCGCCCGATGGGACAGGCAAATGGGGCGTCTATTTGATGCCGAGCCTGACCGCCGACGGTCCGCGCGCCGCCAATCTCGGCGGCTCCTCGCTCGCCATCACCTCGGTGTCGAAGAACAAGGAAGCCGCCTACGCCTATCTGAAATACACGCTAGGGACGAATGAGGGCCAGATCACCATGCTGAAAGGCTTCGGCCTGGTGCCGTCGCTGATTTCGGCGCTCAACGACCCTTATGTCTCCGAGGGCCTGCCCTATTGGGGTGGCCAAGCCGTGTGGAAGGACATCCTCGGCACCCTGCCCAAGGTCGTCCCCAGCCGCGGTACGCCGTTCCAGAGCGACGCCGAAATCATCATCCGCGCGGTGCAGACCAAATATCTGGCCGGGGGCTATCCCGACGCCAAGGCAGCGCTCGACGATGCCGCAAGCCAGATCGCCGCGGCGACCGGCCTGCCGGTCAAGTCGTGATCTGACACGGAATGATCCCAGAGTCAGTTACCGGGCGCTTGCGCTGCCCCTCACCCTTACCCTCTCCCCGTGAAGAACGGGGAGAGGGGGTCACCAGCGTTGCGGCCCAGCCCCTTCTCCCCGTCACTTACGGGGAGAAGGTGCCGGCAGGCGGATGAGGGGCGGCACCGGCCTTCGAACAAGCCGCCGTTTGCGGCGCCGCATCACCTGAAACATCAACACCGCGCGCCCCAGCAGGCGAAAGCAGAAAGGAGGAGAACGATGCGCTACCAGAACGCCACGGCGTATCGCTTCCTTGCGCCCTATCTGCTGATCTTCTCGATCTTCTGGCTGTGGCCGATCATCGATTCCTTCCTGATCTCGTTCCAGGCGACGCGCACCGTGCCGTGGCGGTTCGCGCCGACCTTCAACTGGGGCCGGCTGATCGGCGATCCGGCCTTCTTCAATGCCTTGAAGAACACATTGCTGATCCTTGTCATCCAGGTGCCGGTGATGATTTCGCTAGCGATTGTGATGGCGGTGCTTTTGAACTCGCCGCTGCTCAAGGCGCGTGGCCTGTTCCGCTTTGCCTTCTTCGCGCCGGTCGTGGTCGGCGAGGTCGCCTATTCGGCGGTTTTCCGGCTGATGTTCAATCTGGACTACGGCATCATCAACAAATTGCTGAACAGCATCGGCCTGCCCAACGTCGACTGGTTTACCAACGTCACCCCGGCGATGGCGGTCATCATGATGGCGGTGACGTGGCGCTGGGCCGGCTACAACGCCATCATCCTGCTCGCCGGCCTGCAGTCCATCCCCGAGGATGTTTACGAGGCGGCGACCCTGGACCGGGTCAGCAAGGTCAAACAGTTCTTCTACATCACGCTGCCGCTGCTCAAGCCGATCATCGTGTTCTGCGCCGTGCTGTCGATCATCGGCACCATGCAGCTGTTCACCGAGCCCTTCCTAATCACCGAGCGCGGCGGGCCGGGCGGCGGCACCGAAACGCTCGGGCTGCTGCTTTATCGCCAGGGCTTCCGGTCGCTCAATTTCGGCTACGCTTCGGCCATCGCCTACACCATGGCCGGACTGGCGATTGCCATTTCGCTGGTGCAGATATGGCTGACGAGGGAACCGAAATGACCTCGCGCTCCCCAATCAGCCATTCCCGGGTCGGCCGTTCCCAGGCCAGATTGGGCCGCAGCATCGCGCTGCATCTGTTCCTGACGCCGCTGGCGCTGGTCTGGCTGTTTCCGCTGTGGATGATGGTGGTCTTTTCCACGATGCCCGACAACGGCATCTTCAGCCCCGACATCGAGCTTTTGCCGCACGGCAATTTCCTCGACAATGTCAGCAATCTGCAGCGCGGCACCAATTTCATCGGTGCCATCAGCATCTCCGTCTCGGTGGCGGTGACCTACACCTTCCTGTCGGTGATGCTGACCTCGATGGCCGGCTGGGCGCTGGCGCGTTACAACTTCTTCGGCAAGGGCATGGTCGTCGCCATCATCTTCGGCACCATCACGCTGCCCTATGCGGTCGTGCTGATCCCGCAATTCATCATGGTGGCGCGCGACTTCAAGCTCGCCAACACCTGGGTGGCGCTGATCGTGCCGCCGCTGTTCAATTCGCTGGGCGTGCTCTTCATGCGGCAGAGCTTTTCGATGATGCCGCACGAACTGTTCGACGCCGCCAAGGTCGAGGGCGTCAAGGAATGGCGGATATTCCTGTTCGTCGCACTGCCTCTGGCGCGGCCGATGCTGGCAGCGCTCGCCATCATCCTGTTCCTTGCCTCCTGGAACAACTATCTCTGGCCGCTGCTGATCAATTCCAAGCCGGGCGCAATGACCGCGCCCGTGGCGCTCGGCACGCTGATCGGTCTCACCAAGGTGTCCTGGGGCGGCATCATGGCGGGCGCGGTGATGCTGACGGCGCCAATGCTCGTCGTGTTCGTGCTTCTGCAGCGCCATTTCGTCGCCGGCATCGCCGCCGGCGCTATCAAGTAAGGATCAGCATGGCGGCAGTCACACTCAAAAACGTCATCAAGCGCTTCGGCGTCTTCGAGATCGTCCACGGCGCCAATATCGATATCGATGACGGCGAATTCGTCGTCTTCGTCGGCCCTTCCGGCTGCGGCAAGTCCACGCTGCTCCGGATGATCGCCGGGCTCGAGGACATCAGCGACGGCGAGATCGCCATTGGCGGCAAGGTGGTGAACGACGTCGAGGCGGCCGATCGCGGCATCGCCATGGTGTTCCAGTCCTACGCGCTCTATCCGCACATGACGGTTGAGCAGAATCTGAGCTTCGGCCTGAGAATGACCGGCAACCCCAAGGCAGATACCGAGCGGCGGGTGAAGCGGGCTTCCGAAATCCTGCGCATCGCCGAGCTGATGAAGCGGCGGCCGCGGCAATTGTCGGGCGGCCAGCGCCAGCGCGTCGCCATCGGCCGCGCCATCGTGCGCGAGCCGCAAGTGTTCCTGTTCGACGAACCGCTCAGCAATCTCGATGCCGAGCTCCGGGTGCAGATGCGCGTCGAGATATCGCGCCTTCACAAGGAGCTTGGCGTTACCATGGTCTATGTGACGCACGACCAGACCGAGGCGATGACGCTGGCCGACAGGATCGTCGTGCTCAACGCCGGTAATATCGAGCAGATCGGCGCGCCGCTCGATCTCTACGACGACCCCGCCAACCGCTTCGTTGCCGGCTTCGTCGGCTCGCCGAAGATGAATTTTCTGGCGGCGAAAGTGGTCGGAACCGACAACAGCGCGGCGATCGTGGAGCTGGTCAACCATCGCGGCGTGCGACTGCGCAAGCCGCTTTCCGATGCCTTGCCTGCGATAGGCGGCGATGTCGTGGTTGGCGTGCGGCCGGAGCATTTCTTCGACGCCGGCCAGGGCGATTGCGACCTTACCCTCAAGGCCGACGTCGCCGAGCACTTGGGATCGGTGAGCTATGTCTATGCCAATTCCGGGACCGGGGGCGGGCGCGAAGAACTGATCATCGAGCGCGAGGCCTCACGGCATCGCGCCAACGGCGACGACCTGGTGGTGTCGATCAAGGCCGACCGCTCGCTTCTCTTCGACGCCACCGGCGCACGCATTCGCTAACCCATCTTTCTTTTGTCCGATCGCGATTGCTCGCGGCCACCCCACGGAGATTTGACATGACTTCCAAACCAGAAAAAATTCGCTGGGGCATTCTCGGGCCCGGCAACATCGCCAAGGCCTTTGCCGGCGGCGTCGCCCATTCGCGCACCGGCACCTTGGTCGCCTTAGGGGCGCGCAATCCCGGCAAGGCCGGGCTCACCGAGGCTTTCCCCGGCGCCCGCATCCTCGACGGCTACGAGGCTTTGCTTGGCGATCCGGATGTCGACGCGATCTATATTTCGACGCCGCATCCGAGCCATGCCGAATGGGCGATCAAGGCAGCCGAGGCCGGAAAGCATGTGCTTTGCGAAAAGCCGCTTGGCCTGACCGCCTTCGAGGCCGACGCGATGATCCATGCGGCGCGCAAGGCCGGCACCTTTCTCGGCGAAGCCTTCATGTACCGGCTGCATCCGCAGACGGCCAAGCTGGTCGAGCTGATCAGTGCCGGTGCGATCGGCGAGATCAAGATGATCAAATCCAGCTTCGGCTTCGCCATGCCGGGCTTCATGCCGGAGCACCGGCTTTACGCCAAGGATCTTGCCGGCGGCGGCATCCTCGATGTCGGCGGCTATCCCGTGTCGATGGCGCGGCTGATTGCCGGCGCCGCGGCGGGAAAGCCCTTCGCCGAGCCGGACAAAGTGGTGGGTACTGCGCATCTCGGCCAATCCGGTGTCGACGAATGGGCGTCGGCGCTGTTGCATTTTCCGGGCGGCATCGTCGCGGAAGTCTCCTGCAGCATCTCGCTCGCTCAGGACAATGTCTTGCGCATTCTCGGCAGCAAAGGCCGCATCGAGGTGGCGGACTTCTGGTATGCCGGCGGCCAGCAAGGCGGCACCGGCGAAATCCGCATCATCCGTCCGGGTAACACCGAGGTGGTCGAGGTCAAGGAGGACGGCTGGCTTTACGCGTTCGAGGTCGACGCCGCCGGCGAGGCCATTCTCGGCGGGAAGCAGGAGTTCGCCTGGCCCGGCATGGGCTGGGCCGACAGTCTCGGCAATCTGCGCGTGCTCGACAAATGGCGTGCCGCGATCGGGCTCGAATACGACATCGAGAAACCGGCAAAGCGCGTCAACACGATCTCCGGACGGAAGCTGCGCTCCGGCGGGACCGCCATCTCCAAGCGCAGCATTCCGGGCCTGCCGCGGCGGGCCTCGTGCCTGGCGCTCGGCTTCGAGGATTTCCGCACCTTTTCGTCGGGCGCCATCCTGCTCGACGCCTATTTCGAGGCCGGCGGCAATCTGTTCGACACCGCCTTCGTCTACGGTTCCGGCTATACCGAGACCCTGCTTGGCCAATGGCTGAAAAACCGCGGCGTGCGCGAGCAATCCGTGGTCATCGGCAAGGGCGCGCACTCGCCGCTCTGCTATCCCGACGTCATCGGCAAGCAGCTCACCCAGTCGCTCGAGCGGCTGCAGACCGACCATATCGACGTTTATTTCATGCACCGCGACAATCCGGACGTGCCGGTCGACGAATTCGTCGATGCGATGGACCGCGAGGTCAAGGCCGGCCGCATCCGCGGTCCGTTCGGCGGCTCGAACTGGACGATGGAACGCATGGACGAGGCGATTGCCTATGCCGAGCGCACCGGCAAGCAGAAGCCCGGCGCGCTTTCCAACAATTTCTCCTTGGCCGAGATGCTGGAGCCGATCTGGGCAGGCTGTGTCACCTCCTCCAGCGACGCGTGGAAGGCCTGGCTCACCGCCCGGCAGATGCCGAATTTCGCCTGGTCGAGCCAGGGCCGCGGCTTCTTCACCGACCGCGCCGGCCGCGACCGGCGCGACAATGAGGAGTTGGTCCGGGTCTGGTACTCGGACAAGAATTTCGGCCGTCGCGACCGTGCCATCGAGCTCGCCAAGCGGCTGGGCAAAAGCCCGATCCACGTCGCGCTCGCCTACGTCCTGGCGCAGCCCTTCCCGTCCGTCCCGCTGATCGGGCCCCGCTCGCTCGACGAATTGGAAGACAGCCTCCAGGCGCTCGACATCTCACTTTCGCCGGACGATCTTGCATGGCTGGATAGCGGTTCGGATCAGGCCCGCGCGCGGGCCTGACAGCAGCGGCAGTCGCTTCAACCTTGCGCTGCGCCATAGCTTCCGGACTGTTTGCGCTGCCCTCACCCTCTCCCGCAAAGAACCGGGACAGGGTAAGAATGGCGGCAGCGCAAACGTCACTGGAAGATAGGGAAGACAGATGCTCGACATCTCACCGTCGAAACAGGCGGCCACCTGGCTCGGTTCTTTTGCGCGAGCGCTCGAAGCGGGCGACGTCGAGGCCGCAACCAATCTGTTCGTCGAGGACTGCTACTGGCGCGATCTTTTGACCTTCACCTGGAACATCAAGACGATGGAGGGGGCGGCCGCGATCCGCGACATGCTGGCGGCAACGCTGGCAACCACAAGGCCTGCTCAATGGCAGCTCAGCGGCGAAGCGACTTCGGACGAAGGCACCATCGAAGCCTGGTTTTCTTTCGAGACGTCATCGGCGTGGGGCCAAGGCATCATGCGCCTCAGGGACGGCAAGTGCCGGACGCTGTTCACGGCGATGAGCGATCTCAAGGGGTTTGAAGAGCGCAAAGGCCCGGCGCGGCCGCTGGGCGTCCGCCACAAGGCCGATCCGGAACGCGAAACCTGGCTGGAGGCAAGGCGCCGCGAGGCGCGTGACCTCGGCGTTAGCCAGCAGCCCTATTGCCTGGTCATCGGCGGCGGCCAGGGCGGCATCATGCTGGGGGCGCGGCTCAGGCAATTGGGCGTGCCGGCCATCGTCATCGAGAAGAACGCCCAGGCCGGCGATTCCTGGCGCAGCCGCTATCGCTCGCTCGTGCTGCACGACCCGGTCTGGTACGACCATCTGCCCTACATCCCGTTTCCCGAGAACTGGCCGGTGTTCACGCCCAAGGACAAGATGGGCGACTGGCTGGAGATGTATACGCGCGTCATGGAGCTCAATTACTGGACCTCCACGACATGCGTCAGTGCCTCCTATGACGAGACCGAAAAGGTCTGGACGGTCGAGCTCGACCGCGCCGGCGAGCGCATCACGCTGAAGCCGAAGCACATCGTCTTCGCGACCGGTGCTTATGGCCCGCCCAGGCGCATCGACCTGCCGGGCGCCGAGGTCTTCAACGGCGAAATCCTGCATTCCAGCCAGTATTCCAGCGGCGAGAAATTCCGCGGCAAAAGGGTCGCCGTCGTCGGCGCGGCAAGTTCCGGCCATGACGTCGGCGTCGATCTCTGGGAGAGCGGCGCCGAGGTGACCATGGTCCAGCGGTCGCCGACGACGGTGGTCAAGTCGGACACGCTGATGGAGATCGGCTTCGAGATCTTCTCGGAAAAGGCGCTGGCCCGCGGCATCACCACTGAAAAGGCCGACATGATCGTCGCCTCGACGCCGTTCGCGCTGCTGCCGCAAGGCCAGCGGGCGCTTTACGACGTCATCAAGGCGCGCGATGCTGCCTTCTACGACCGCTTGCGCAGCGCCGGCTTCGCCATCGATTTCGGCGACGACGAGACTGGGCTCCTGATGAAGGCCTACCGCACCGGCTCGGGCTTCTACATCGACGTCGGCGCCTGCGATCTGATCATCGACGGCGAGATCGGCATCCGTAGCGGCGTCGGGATCAAGTCGCTGACGCCGACAGGCATCCTCTTCGACGACGGCACGGAACTGGCGGCCGACGCAATCATCGCCTGCACCGGCTATCTCTCGATGAACGAGACAGTGGCGGCGATCGTTTCGCGCGACGTCGCCGACAAGGTCGGGCCGTGCTGGGGGATTGGCTCGGGCGTGAAAGGCGACCCGGGTCCGTGGCAAGGCGAGTTGCGCAACATGTGGAAGCCGACAGCGCAGGAAGCGCTGTGGTTCCACGGCGGCAATCTTGCGCTGTCGCGCTTCTATTCAAAATTCGTGGCGCTGCAGATCAAGGCGCGCATGGAAGGCATTCCGACGCCAGTCTATGGAGCGCCGGTGCGATAGGGCCGCCTTTCCCTTCTCCCCTTGTGCGAGAAGGTGGATCGGCGCGTAGCGCCGAGACGGATGAGGGGTGTTGGACGGATCGCCGTGGGTGCCAAGCTGGAGCACCCCTCATCCGTCGCCTTCGGCGACACCTTCTCCCACAACAAGGGGAGAAGGGGAGCCACATCGCCGTCAATCGTGGCTATGTCCGAAATGCCGGCTCGCCACCTCGACATGCGTGTCGTGCGCATGCGCTTCGAAGCGTTCGGTCTCGCCGAGATCGTCCACCGCCTCGTTCGGCCACCAGGTGCCGCCGACCACGATGCCGGCCGAGACCAGCCTTTGCTCGGCGACCAGCGAGGCGCCGACCGAATCGACAAAGGTGAAGTGGCCTGGACGCAGACGCAGCACCGCGACGTCACCGACCACGCCAATCGCCAGCCTGCCGAGATCTGGCCTGGCGATCGCTTCCGCTGGCCGCTGCGTTGCGGCGCGCAGCACCTCGACCAGTGGCATGCCGAGCGCCAGCAGTTTCGACATGCAGACCAGGATGTCGAAGGCCGGCCCGTCGACGCAGTAGAGATGCACGTCGCTGCTGATCACGTCCGGCGCCAGACCCTCGCTGAGCATCGCTTTGGCCACCTCGAAATCGAACGAGCCCATGCCGTGGCCGAGGTCGAAGATGACGCCGCGCTCGCGCGCCAGCCGCATATCCGGCCGCACCGCCCCCGAGGCGAAGACCGGCGCGTTGGGAAACGGCCGGAAGCAGTGGGTGAGGATGTCGCCCTTGCGCAGCCGCGGCAGCACTTCCGAGCGGCCGGGCGGCGGCTCGTCTATATGCGCCATCAGCGGCAGGCCGGCCTTGTCGGCGGCTTCGAGCGCGAGATCGACCGGCGCGATGCCGCTGGTGCCACCGGCATGGCGACCCGAGCGGACCTTGACACCGACAACCACGTCCGCGTGCTCGCGCGCCGCCGCCACCGTTTCGCGCGGTTCGCAGAGCCGGAGGTCGCTGCACTCGCCGACCGCCACGGTCTGCGAGAAGCCGAATATGCCGGCAAAGGAAATGTTGACGTAGGCCAGGATGCGGACTTTCGAGCGCTCTATGACGTGGCGGCGAAAGCCGAGGAAATTGCCGGCGCCGGCGCTTCCGGCATCGATGAAGGTGGTGGTGCCGCTCTTCGCCGCAAGCCGGTCGGCATCGACGCCGAGCGACGTGCCGCCCCAATAGACATGGCTGTGCAGGTCGATCAGGCCGGGCGCGACGATGGAGCCCGTGGCGTCGATGACGCGGGCTGCACGTTCGAAGGGGATTTCGGTGTCGATCGCGGCGATACGGCCGTCGGCAATCGCCAGATCGCGTTGTGCGTCGAGGCCGGACGCCGGATCGATGAGGCGGCCGCCTTTTATCAGGAGATCGAATTGCATTGCGCCTGTCTCCGCTTTTCCGTCAGGCCGGCCTGTAGGCGACGGCTTCGACCTCGATCTTGATGTCGATCATAAGCCGTGACTCCACAGTCGTGCGTGCCGGCGGATCTTTCGGGAAATGCCGGGCATAGACCGTGTTGAAGATGCCGAAGTCGCGCGCGTCCTCGAGCCAGACCGTGGTCTTGATCACATCGTCCAGCGTGCAGCCGGCCAGCGCCAGTGCCGCCTTGATGTTCGACAGCACCTGTTCGGTCTGCTCGGCGATGCCGCCCTTGACCACCAGCCCGTCGCCGCCGACCGGCACCTGGCCGGAGACATAGACGAAATCGCCGGCCCTGACCGCCGGCGACAACGGCACATGGGATTTTCCGAAACACTGCTTGGGCAAGGAGGCCTCCTCTGGAAATCTTGCGTGACCGCCCTTATGCCTGCCACCGCGGTTCTCATCCAACATTTTGGAAGCTATATCGCTTTGCTGCGGGAGCGCCAGCTTGGTCACCACGCTCGGTGACCCTTCGCGCCCCCCTCTGTCCTGCCCTCTTTCCCACTACTTGGCATCTCCCCCACAAGGTGGGAGATTGGCCGTCATCACTGATTTCGCCAACCACCGACCTTGCAAAAGGTGCGCTGCCAGCGAAGCTGCCGATCTCCCCCCAAAAGGGGGAGATGCCCGGCAGGGCAGAGGGGGGCGCTGTCCCGCCAGCGTCTTGACCCGCGACACCAGCCCGCTCAGCGATCGATCCGCGTCGACAGGATGATCGACGACGACGTCCGCTCGACCCCGTCCATGGCGCCGATCTGGTCGAGAAGCGTGTCGAGATCCCTGATCGACGGCGCCTCGACGATGACGATCATGTCGAAATTGCCGCTGACCGAATGCAGCGTCCGCACCGGCGGCAGCGCCTGCAGGCTGCGCACCACCTTGTCGGCAAGCTTGGGCGTGACGGTGAGCAGGACATGCGCCCGCACCAGTCCTTGTTCGTAATCCGGCGAAAGCCTGACGCCGTAGCCGGTGATGGTGCCGCGCTGCTCCAGCCGCTCGATCCGGCTCTGCACCGTCGTCCGTGAGACGCCCAGCCGCCGCGCCAGTTCGGCGGTCGAGGCGCGTGCATTGATGCGCAGCAGGGAAAGCAGCGCCTGGTCGGCATCACTAAGCATTTCGACGAACCTTGCCGGCGTATTGATCAAACAGAGACTGCGTTTTGCACAATCCCACGCTTCCTTTCGACAGGCAAGCTGCGATTCTAGCCGTCTATTTAATATTGGTGCGAGGGACCGGTCATGAAGGAAATCATCGTCGTCGGCGCCGGCAAGATCGGCTCGACCATAGCCGAGATGCTGGCATCCACGGGCGACTACCATGTCACCCTGGTCGACCGCTCGGCTGCGCAGCTCGGCGCGGCCGAACTGCCGGCCGGCGTAGAGACGCTGGAACTCGATATCGAGGCCGTCGGCACCCTCGAAGCCGCCCTGGCCGGCAAGTTCGCGGTGCTCAGCGCTGCGCCCTTCCATCTGACCACGCGCATCGCCGAAGCGGCGGCCAGCGCCGGCGTGCACTATCTCGATCTGACAGAGGACGTCGTCAGCACCAGGCGCGTCAAGGAATTGGCGCGCTCCGGCAACAGCGCCTTCATCCCGCAATGCGGGCTGGCGCCGGGCTTCGTCTCGATCGTTGCCAACGATCTCGCCAGCCGCTTCGACACGCTGGAAAGCGTGCGCATGCGGGTTGGCGCGCTGCCGCAATACCCGTCGAATGCGCTGAACTACAATCTGACCTGGAGCACCGACGGCGTCATCAACGAATATTGCGAGCCTTGTGAGGCGATCGTCGAAGGCGAGCTGGTCGAAGTGCCGCCGCTGGAGGAGCGTGAAGAATTCTCGCTCGACGGCGTCACCTACGAGGCATTCAACACCTCGGGCGGGCTGGGCACGCTGGCCGAAACGCTGAAAGGCAAGGTGCGGACGCTGAACTACCGCACCATCCGCTACCCCGGCCACGCCGCGATCATGAAGGCGCTGCTCAACGACCTCGGCCTGCGCCACCGCCGCGACGTGCTGAAGGACATTTTCGAAAGCGCCCTGCCGGCGACGCTGCAGGACGTCGTCATCGTCTTCGTCACCGTCAGCGGCCGCAAGAACGGCCGCCTGCTGCAGGAGACCTACGCCAACAAGATCTACGCCAGGCGTGTCGGCGATACGGTACGCAGCGCCATCCAGATCACCACTGCCTCCGCCATCTGCGCCGTGCTCGACATGCTGGCCGATGGCACCTTGCCGGCAAAGGGCTTCATCAAGCAGGAGGACATCGCGCTCGACGCCTTCCTGGCCAACCGCTTCGGCCGCGCCTACGCGCAGCACGAGATGGTTAGCCGACTGGCGGGTTGAGCTGCGTAATCTCCCCCCTTGAGGCAGGGCTATCGCATATGAGTGATGGCATTGATGAGATAGTCGTCGTTCCAGGCGCATTTCTTGATGCGATGGCTGATGGGAA
>NZ_JAMYMF010000023.1:0-120680 GCF_040318415.1 Mesorhizobium sp. M1163
CCCTGCGCGCCCGCCCACCGAAACGGGAGCGCCCCCCACCCCCCGCTGAGCGCCAAAACCCGGACGGCCCCAAAGGCCGGCTTCTGGTGGGGCGGCGGCGCCCGCGGCGACGACGAGCCGATCGTCATCGGCGCCGACACCAACGTGCAGGAGCACACCATCATGCACACCGACGCCGGCTTTCCGCTGACCGTCGGCCAAGGCTGCACGATCGGCCACCGTGCCTTGCTGCATGGCTGCACGATCGGCCACAACAGCCTGATCGGCATGGGCGCCATCGTGCTGAACGGCGCGAAGATCGGTAACAACTCGCTGGTCGGGGCTGGTGCACTGGTCACCGAAGGCAAGCAATTCCCCGACAATTCACTGATCGTCGGCTCGCCCGCGCGCGTCGTCAGGACGCTCGACGAAGCCGCAATCGCCAGGCTGCGCGCCTCTGCCGCGAATTATGTGGCCAACGGCAGGCGGTTCAGGGCTGGGTTGAAGAAGGTTTAGCGGTGATTGATATTCATGGCATTGACGGGGTAGGCTTGGTTGTTGAGCGTACGATAAGATAAGAAGAAATGACAGATCAAGATCCAGAGGCCGCATTCGTCGAACGCCGCGACAGATACTTTCGTGTTCTTGAGCCCTTGTTTCTGCCATCTTCTCTGTAGCAGGCTTAGCTTTCTCGTCTGTCTTGTCACAGTAGACATATCGCGAGAGAGGAATCGGCGGGCTAACCGAGGTATCGGCTCTCATTGTGCCAGCGCAACGCTGCCGCATCCGGTTGCTGGCTCCTGTTGGCCGGCAGTGAGATCTCTGATCCGTGCAGTTCGTAGTAGTGCCGACCGTTCTCAAATTCCTCTCGGATCCGACGGCTCACCTCAAATCGGTGATCTGGCGACACCGTGACATAACCCTGATCGAAGAGGCTGTGGATATCTCGTCGCATGAGAATTCCATTGCTCGCAGCGTGTTCACCGCCTTCCGCGTAAGGGCGAATGTGTGCTGCTTCCAGAGCCGGTAACGTGCGCTCCTTGGTTATAGCGCAACGTCTTCCGTACAAGTCTGTCACAACCAGGCGAAATGCTCCCTGACCAAGCCGTGGCCGGATCAACGTCGGCTCTCCGTAGCGTACTTGTGATTCGGAGAAGCCTGCGGATTCGATAGCTGGTGCCATGGCATCTTGAACGCGTTCCCAAAGTGCCCGGCCTTCTGCTTGGTCTGTGCCGTATCCCCGAAATGACACAAGGTTTCTTGCCCAAGAAACAGGAGGAGGAAACCACTGGCTCTCGGGCAGAAAAAAAGGCTGTGTGAGTATTCGGCACCCGATCTCCACCGGCCCTGCTGTAGCCGGATCCACCTTTCGGTAGTGAAGAATGCGAGTCCGCATTTCAGCGAGGCTGGTCACGCCGTTCGCTATCCCGAAGGCGTCCCAGGCGAGTGACAGCGGCATAATCGTTGATGAAGCAAAGATGCCACCACCAACGATCATGTTGATGGGATAGTGCAGTTTGAACAGGAACAACTCGCCCGGTTCCAAAGCTCGGAATGATTTTGGCGAAGGCGACCAGAAATTGACTTCAGTAAGGTCCGGTTGACGGCGCAACTGATTGAACCAGTCGCCATCCGTTACGGCTACCACGATCGTGACCGCCATTGAGACCCCCAACCACTATCATGCAGCGTCGCAGACGGTGATCTTAACACCATACACGTTTCGGAGGTGTCACGGCGATGCCGGGCCGTTTTGCAATTAGCGCCAGCTGCTCCCAGAAATGGTGGAGCCGGCCCGGGGACGGGGCCGGCTCCTAAACCCGGTCGTTGGGGACGGGGAGGGTGGGGACTCGACCGGGTTTTCCGTCGCGTCCTCAGCGGACGCTGGCGACCGCGTCGGAGCGGCCGTCGTTGATCGTTACCCAGGCGCCGGAATTGCGGTCGGACTGGCGCTTCAGGTAGGTGTAACTGGTATTGGTCCAGGACAGCACCTTGGGCTGGAGATTGTCGAGGATGAACTCTCCAAGGCTGGTGCGCACGGTCAGCACCGCATGGCCGTCGCCGTTGCGCTGGCGCACGACCGTCATCAGCAGATCGCCGGCCGGCACGCCGATGCTCATCAGCTCGCGGCGCTTTTCCAGCGCGTAGTCCTCGCAGTCGCCGAAGCCTTTGGGAAATGACCAGACTTCTTCCTTGCCCCACATTTCCATGTCGGTGCGCGGCGCCACTTTGCTGTTGACCGAATTGTTGATCTTGACGATCGTTGCCCACAGCTTGCGGGTGAGCTCGACTGGTGCCCGGTTCGGCGTCCTCTGATTGCATTCCTGCGGAATCTGCTGGCACAATTCGTAGTGACCGACCGGCTGCGTGGTGCGACCGCCGGTGTGCATGAAGGCCGGCTCCGCCGCGTTTGCAGTCCCCCAGCCGAAAAGCTGCATCGCTATTGCCGCCAGCAACAGCTTGCCCCTCGTCTTTTTCATTATTCAGTCTCCCCGTTTGAGGAGACAATGACACGGCTGGATTTATTTGACGCAAAAGCGCGAAGTAGACATTAAGTAAAACGCCAGTAGAATAAACATAAAATTTGACGCGATTAAGTATAGAATTATTTAAGGATTCTAGCCGGGTGCATTCCCATGCTTCGTCGCACCGTTCGAACAGCTAGGATGGCGATCCTTCGCGATGGTGCTAAAACTTTCGCGTCAGCCGCGCGGCGAGCTGAATTCGGTGTCGAGCGTTTCCGGCCGCTGGACGACGGCGAACTCGATGGCGACGCCATCTTCGAAATGGCGCACCACCTGGCCGCGCATGGTGCCCAGCGTCACCTGGACGCCGATGGCCGGCTTGACGTCGATCTCGATCGCGGCGCCCGACAGCGACAGATCGATGATGCGGCACTGGTACTGCCGTCCGTCAGCAAGTTGCAGCACGCTCGTCGGGTTGCGCGGTGCCACGCGTTCATGGCGGCGGTCTTCCGGCAGGTCGAGCTCGTGCTTATTGGCAAGCCAGGTCAGTTGCGCGGCGAGCTTGTCCCTCTTGCGGTCCGATGCGATGACGGTCATCGCAAAGCCATCCTGCAAAGTGCGGGTGATGACGCCTTCGATGCGGCCGATGTGATCGATGTAGGCAATGACCTTTTCACCCGGCAGGCCGGCGCGCTCGGTGCGCAGTGCGACGTTGCCGGGCGACATGTCGACCACCTGGCAGGGATGTTCGGTGCGGTCTTCCAGCATGAAACGTCCGTAAATCTTCACGCGGACGCGCTGAAAGTTACGCCTTTCAGCTTGGGACGGCGCATGGTCGACCGCCGCTGACCTCATCACTGCCATACCCCGTTCGGCATTCCGCGCATGGATGCGGGGAATTTCAGCGGAAAACTACAACAAAGCAGGTTAACAAAGGGGAAAGCCCGGCACTGTTGCTTTAAGCTTTGGCATCATTCTTCGCGTCCGCCGTCGAAGACGACCAGGTGACGGATGCGACGGGCCTGGCCGAGCGCCGAAATCGTCTCGGGCGGGTCGAATTCCGATGGGGCGAGCGAGGGAACTTCGATCGCCGGGCGGTTCTTCAGGAACATCGGCTCCTTGTCGGGATCGACGACACGGATCGAATCGATCAACGCGTCGAGAACCGGGTCGGCACCCAGCCAGAAGGGCTTTTCAACGGCGCTTATAACGCCGAGGCAACGCGGGCTCTCGACACCGCCGTCGAGCGGCAGTGCGAGCAGCTCGAACCTGTTGGAACGGCCGTTGCGGCTGAAACCCTCATAGGTGATGAGCACCACCGATTTCAGGTCGAAGATGCCATCGGTCAGCTTCGAAATCAGCCGCTGGTCCTTCTCGCGCCACAGCGAAGGGAATGAAAACCCCTTGAGTTCGCGGCCGTAGACCGCGCAGAGCCTGGTGCCGGCGAGCCGGAACACCGCTTCGCCGCGAGTGTCCTTTTCCAGGATGAACGTGTCGGCCAGCAGCGACTTGATGTCGGCCGGTTCGACTTCCGAGCGCTTCGGGGCAGGGCGTCCGTCACGCAATCGGTTCCAATAATGGAACAGCGTGATCGATCCGGTCTGGTTCATGCTAATGCTGCTCCGCGCATTCTGTCTTCTGATGTCCCATCGGTGAACAGAAGGGCGCCCTCCGAAGACCTACATGCGTTGCGGAGCAGGATGCGTGCCAGCATCGTTAATACTTGTTCACGGGTCGGGGCGGTTAAGGTTAACAACTGGTTTACGTTGCGCGCCGGCCAGGCCTGTGGCACACCAAAACCACTCCAGAAGCGGTCGTTTTGCGACGATCGGCAGCACTTCAGTCAAGAGTTCAGGGGGAGCAAGGGGGCTCGACCAGCCGTTCAAGGGAAACCTTGGACGGCTTCTTTTTTGATTCGGAGCTGCTGATTCGGCGTTTGTGATTCGGTTGGCCGTGATCTACATGCTCGCGAAGTCCAATCCAGCGACTGAGTGCAAGCCATATGAGCGACCCAGAAAGCCCCCCGGAGATCGAGCAGGGGGAGAGTGGGCCTGCCGCCCGCGAACCGGAGCAACGCCGTGAACCGGTGTTCAACCTGCCGCCCGTGGTGCTGGCGGTGATCGGCATCTGCGTCGCCGTCCATCTGATCCGGGTCTATTGGCTGACCGACGACCAGGACTTCGAACTGCTTGTCCGGGCAGCCTTTGTGCCGATCCGCTATTCCGGCCGCTTCGACCTGGATTTCTTCGCGTTTTCAAGCCCTTTTACCTATGCCTTTCTGCATGGCGGTTTTGCCCATCTTGCCATCAACATGGTGTGGCTCGCGGCCTTCGGCTCACCGCTGGCCAACCGCTTCGGCGCGTTGCGCTTCAGCCTGTTCTTCGCCGCGACCGGACTGGCGGCGGTGGCGCTGTTCTGGGCCATGCATCCGCTTGGCGAAGCGCCGCTGGTCGGCGCCTCCGGCGCGATTTCCGGCATGATGGGTGCGGCGGCGCGCTATGGCTTCCGCATCGACCGCTCGTCGGGCAAGGCCGCCTTCGCCGGCCAGCCTTTGCCGATGGCGGCGGTGCTGCGCTCGCGCGGCGTCGTCACCTTTCTCGCCATGTGGATGGTGATCAACCTGGCGACCGGCCTCTTCGGCCTGGCGCCCGGCATTGACGGCCAGATCGCCTGGGAAGCCCATATTGGCGGCTTTCTTGCCGGCTTCTTCGGCCTGCGGTTCTTCGATCGGCGAGAGCAGGCGCTCCAACAGGCGGACGAGCCGGACACCTGAGACCTCCGCACTTGAAATGAAACCGATCGCGGCGCACCATGTTCATACTAGGGAAAGCCGGCCAAGGCAGGAGCCGGCAGGAAATGCAGAGGAGGACGTCATGACTGTTAAGGCAATTCTCGAGGCAAAAGGCCACGACGTGGTGACGCTCGGGCCGAACGAAAAGCTCAGCGAAGCCATCCGCATGCTTTCCGAACACAGGATCGGCGCGCTGGTCATCACCAACGGCGATCACAAGATCGTCGGCATTCTTTCCGAGCGCGATGTGGTGCGGGTTCTCGCCAAGGAGGGGGCGGCGGCGCTCGACCTTGCCATCCGCTCGGCGATGACGCCCAAGGTGAAGATCTGCAATGAGAACCACACCGTCAACGAGGTCATGGAGATCATGACCAAGGGCCGCTTCCGCCATCTGCCGGTGGAAAAGAACGGGCTGCTCGACGGCATCGTGTCGATCGGCGACGTGGTCAAGCGGCGCATCGAGGATGTCGAGCGCGAGGCCGAGGAAATCAGGGCCTATATCGCCACGGCATAGGTGAGGGCGGCCGGGTTGCCGGCCATTGAATTTTTTCAAGCTGCTATAGCAGTCCATCGCGGCAGGTGCGGGCCTGTGCCGCGTCGGCGCCCGCGGCTTTGCGCTTGTCTCTCTTGGCGGTTTGCACTAGCGAAGTTGCACATCAAAATATGCGTTCTCGCATATCCGCAATTCCACTATGCAGGCCACTATGACCCTCATCGATACCCGCACGCCCGACGCCAAGCGCCTGGTTCCCGGCGCCACCGGCGACTGGGAGATCATCATCGGCCTCGAGGTCCATGCGCAGGTGACCTCGCAGGCAAAGCTGTTTTCCGGCGCCTCGACCATTTTCGGCGCCGCGCCCAATGCCAATGTCAGCCTGGTCGACGCGGCGATGCCCGGCATGCTGCCGGTCATCAACGAGGAATGCGTCAAGCAGGCGATCCGTACCGGGTTGGGCCTGAAGGCTGAGATCAACCACAAATCGGTCTTCGACAGGAAAAACTATTTCTATCCCGATCTGCCGCAGGGCTACCAGATCTCGCAGTTCAAGCAGCCGATCGTCGGCGAGGGCAAGGTGATCGTCTCGGTCGGCCCGGACCGGCAGGGCGAATTCGAGGACATCGAGGTCGGCATCGAGCGTCTGCACCTGGAGCAGGATGCGGGCAAGTCGATGCACGACCAGCATGCGACAATGTCCTATGTCGATCTCAACCGCTCCGGCGTGGCGCTGATGGAGATCGTCTCCAAGCCGGATATGCGCTCCGCCGATGAAGCCAAAGCGTATGTCACCAAGCTGCGCACCATCGTGCGCTATCTCGGCACCTGCGACGGCAATATGGACGAAGGCTCGTTGCGAGCCGACGTCAACGTCTCGGTGCGCCGGCCCGGCGGCGAATTCGGCACGCGCTGCGAGATCAAGAACGTCAACTCGATCCGTTTCATCGGCCAGGCCATCGACTATGAAGCGCGCCGCCAGATCGCCATCCTCGAGGACGGCGGCAGGATCGAGCAGGAAACACGGCTGTTCGACCCCAACAAGGGTGAGACGCGCTCGATGCGCTCCAAGGAAGAAGCGCATGACTACCGCTATTTCCCGGATCCCGATCTTCTGCCGCTGGAATTCGACCAGGCCTATGTCGATGAGTTGGCAAAGGACCTGCCGGAACTTCCCGACGCCAAGAAGGCGCGGCTGATCTCGTCGCTTGGCCTGTCGACCTACGATGCCTCGATCCTGGTATCGGAAAAGGCGGTCGCCGATTATTTCGAGAAGGTGGCGGCCGGGCGCGACGGCAAGCTCGCCGCCAACTGGGTCATCAACGACCTCCTGGGGGCCTTGAACAAGGCCGGCAAGGATATTGAAAACGCTCCTGTTTCGCCCGACCAGCTTGGTGCCGTCATCGACCTGATCAAGGAAGGCACCATCTCCGGTAAGATCGCCAAGGATCTGTTCGAGATCGTCTGGAACGAGGGCGGCGATCCGCGTCAGCTGGTCGAAAGCCGTGGCATGAAGCAGGTCACCGATACCGGCGCCATCGAAAAGGCGGTCGACGAGGTGATCGCGGCCAACCCGGACAAGGTCGAGCAGGCGCGTGCCAAGCCGACCATGGCTGGCTGGTTCGTCGGCCAGGTGATGAAGGCGACCGGCGGCAAGGCCAATCCGCAGGCGGTTAACGAGCTGGTCAAGGCCAAGCTCGGGATCGAGTAGGATGTTCGTCCGCACCGCCGGCGAGCGCGATCTGGCGGCGGTGCGCGCATTGCTGATCGAGACATGGCATGCCACCTATGACGCCATCTACGGCGCGGCGCGGGTTACCGAAATCACCGATGAATGGCATTCGATCGCCGCGCTCAAAGCACGGCTGACGCGGCCGAACTCGGAGTTCCTGGTCGCCGACGACGGCAAAAGCATCGGCGGCATGGCTTTCGCCGCCGCCACCACGGATGCCAGGATCGTCATGCTGAACCAGCTTTACGTGCATCCGGCCTGGCACAGGCAAGGCATCGGCCAGGCGCTGCTGGACGAGATCGAGGCCAGCTTTCCGGAGGCCCGAACGCTACGCGTCGAGGTCGAGGAAGCAAATGCCCCGGCCATCACCTTCTACCGCTCGAGAGGGTTCTTGCCCGCCGGCAACACGGCCGATTGCGGCGGCGCCACAGGGTTGCCGGCGCTGGTTTTGGAGAAGGCGATCGGCTAGCTCGTTCGCCTGACGCTCAGTTGCGTTTCACAGGCAGGTTGGAGCAGCCGGCAGCGAGAAACTCGCACGGCAGGCTGCCGCCGCCGCCCGACGTGTGCGGGGGCGTAGCGGCTTCGATTTTTTCGACCTCGTAATATTTCGAGGTGACACCCCATTTTTTGACGCCTTGGCACGTCGAGCGCACGCCAACCTCCGTCGCCTTCGCCGCCGTCTTGTAATAGGTGGTGATCCGGCAGGATTGGCTGACCGGCAGCGCGTTCGCCGGGCTCGTGACCGGCGGCACGAGGTTCGGGAAAGCAAGCAGCGAGATTGCCGCAATGATCCGGGCGGCGGGCATGGTGTGGGGAAGGTGCAGCATCGTTTGTCTCCATCGATGGCGCCGCTCGCTCGTGGCGAGCGGCGCGTTTGTTCCCGCAAGATCAGGCCATGAAGCAGGCGCTGCCGCATCTGCCGCGCGGGGGATGGCGGCAGCGGTCCGAACCGCAGCCGTCATCCGCGAGCGACCGCGTCAGGGCATTTTCGGCTTGATGAGCGTCTTTATCGGAACGGCGACTTTTGGTGGCCGGACCGCACTGGCTCCACCGTCGACGGCCAGCCCGCCGCTGTTGAGATAGCGCACCGTATAGTGCAGCTCGTAGCCCGGAACTCTGATCCATGTAGGCTTGTGATTGAACTGGTCCGGAGGCCTCGAATACCACTTCGGGATCTGCATGATCTTGGAACCGGCACCGAATCCCGCACTCTTGGCCGCTACCGCGAAGGCGCTGTCTCTGGGATCGTTCGGCGGCTGGTCGACATTGCCGATGACGACCAGCGAATCGTATTTTCGCGCGTCGAGCCTGAGTGCGGGAAGGTTCAGCGCAGCCACGTCGCCTTCGCGCATCGTCAGCGCCTTCTGAAGGCCGTCCTCATTGGCGTAGACATTGAGGTTAATGGCCTCGGATTCCGCATAGACCACATTGTTGTGGAAGTCGCGGGCCGCCAGACGCGTGAGGCTGTCGAAGGTCACTTCAACCGTCGGCTTGGCTATGGCGTCCGTCACAATCAGGTTGCGTCGCGGCACCGTCCAGAAGATGAGATCGTCGCCGGTGGCTTGCGTGCCGGCATCGGACCCGTCGATTGCCGAGCATTTCGAATTCGGAACCGGCGTCGTCACCGGCAGGGGTGCCGAAAACGAGCTGCGTACCTGGGCATCGATGTAGTTGCCGATGTTGAAAACATCTTCGAGGATGTTGCCGCCTTCGAAGCTCGCCGGGCCGGGTTGCGAGCGGATGATGACCTGGCTGGAATCGGTCTGCCAGCGGCTGCAGAAGACGTTGACGTCTATGGGAATGCCGATGTGACGGTCGGACGTCAGCGGGATCGAGACCTTGATGGTGAGGATATAGGGAACTTTGACAAACCAGCTGTTCGGCTGGTTCAGCATCTGCGTCGCAAAGCGCGACGGCCGCCATTGCTTCAGCGATTCGATCGATGCGCGAGATGATCGTCCCTGGGCGGCTAGCTGTGCGTTGGTGGCGTCGACCTTGGCCTGCGCCAGGTTGCGGACGGTGTTGGTGATCAGGAACACGCCGAGTTCGGCTTTGCAGGGCCTGTTCGATTGTGTGGGGTTGCATGGGGCAAGTGCCGCACTGGCAACCGGCGGCCCCGAAGGCGGCGGCTGGGCGGCCGCGGTGGCCGCCATCAGACCGAAGAACAGCATCGTGCAGGTTTTCAACATGGTATCCTCGCTCTGTCGTTGGAAACCACCCTCCGGCTAGACAGCAGCATTTGTCCGCTGGCGGTTCATCGCCCGCACGGGGGATGAACCGCGAAAACATCGGGCGGGCCTAGCGACGTCGAGCCGCCGTCCTTTCGGATTGGATGGCTACTGCTTCACGACGCCTTTGGTCGTCGCCTTCGGCGCGACGACCTTGGGCTTGGGGATTTTCGGACCTGGGTCGACTACCAATGCGGCCGTGCAGGAGCATTTGCCCGAACCGCAGTTCAGGTCGCCCTTGCACATTTTGGAATGCCGCATGTCGGTGCAGTCGGCGGTCCCGGAGCAGGAGCAACTGCCTTGCCCGATCGTACCCGACTGACATTTGAAGCTCCATGCCGGATCGGCAGCAAGGCCGGCCACAGCGAGCGATAAGACAAAAAGCGTTGTCGAGATGAGCTTGCGCATGAATACCTCCCGGTTCTATCGAGCGATGGAACCACGGAGCAGCAACGCCTTCATCTCCCGCGCGGGAGATGAATTCGCGTACCGGTGACGATCGTCAATGCTGTCCCTTCAGCACGACGAGATAACCGCGTTCGACGCGAAGCCGGAACGCGATTTGCCCTGCGGTGCCGGGATCCTTGGAAACCTTGTCGATGACATAGCCGCTGGGATGCGAGCCAAGCCATTCTTCCGGTTTGTCGGTGGTTTCGAATGGCTTTTGCAACCGGGCCAGGAAGCCGACTTCGCCTTGATAGTCGAAAGCCACGGCCCAGTCCGCATCCTTTCGCTCGTCGACGAAGTTGGCGAGCGGCGTCAGGTCATAGCGTTTGAACGCGGTTGCCGATGCCACCGCGTGGCCGATGCCGAAAATGACAAGCATGACGACGGCCGAGCTTTTCAGCCTGGCGAGCGGGATCTCCGCCATGAAATACCCGAATAGGATGGTCACGAACGGCAACATCGGCACGACATAGTGGGGCTGCTTGCCGGATATCGCGCTGAATGCCAGCAACACGGCAACGAACGAGAACGACAGCAGGCGCAAGGCGCGCAGATCGGGCGACTTCGTCTCGATCAGGCTGCGTATCCGCGTGCGCAGCTTCAATCGCCATACCTCAGGTATAAAAATCCACGGTATGAACATGACCGGCAGCAGCAGCAGATAGAAATAGAACGGCCGGCCGTGCGAATTGCGCAAATTGCCGGTGACGCGCCCCGCCGATTGGTTCCAGACCAGATCATAGACGAAACTGCCCTTTGTCAGGATGGTCGCCGGCACCAGCCAAATCGCCACCGGAATTAGCGCGGCGAGCACTGCCAGGCCCACTCCAGCGAGGAAGTTCGGTGTCGCCAGTCCCGCCCGCCGGTCGCGCCAGAACGGGTAGAACAGGATGGGCGCGCCGATATGGATGAGCACCACCGGGCCTTTCGTCAGCACGCCCATGCCGATGAACAACCCGGCCAGAACGGCCTGCCAGCGGTCGCCGCTCCGGGCAAAGGCAATCAACGACAACAGCGCGGCGAGCACGAAGACCGTCAGCAACAGGTCGAACAGGATCAGCGTCGAATAGATGACGAACACGCTGCTTCCGACGACCAGCCAGGGGACGCGCCGTGCGATGTCGTCGCGGCCGGGAAACAGGGTCCTTGCCAAAGCCGTCGTCAGCCAGATGACGAGTGAGGAGGCGGCGAAGATGACCAGCATCGCCGCCGGCCGGCTGGCGCCGAAAACGGTCCAGACAAGGTCGATAAGCCAAAACAGCAGCGGCGGCTTCTGCAGATAGGGCGCGAAATTCATCGTCGGGACGAAGATCTGTCCGCTCAGATACATTTCCCAGGTGACGCTGAGATATCGCGTTTCGTCGACGGGCAGCAGTGGCCGGAAAGCGACCGCGATGACGATCAGCCCAAGCAGGAAAAGGTAGGGGAGCAGCCGCTCGGTAGATGTCGGTATCAAAGATCGAGATCCGCGCCAGAAACCATTTTCTTTCCAGCCGAGCATAGTGCCGCGTTTCTGGACCGCGAACGACCGCACCATGATTTTGGCCGAATTGCAACGATGCCGGTTTCGTTTTGCAGATTTTGCGGATGATGTTCTTAAAGGCTTGGAAAACTTACCGGCCGAGCCTTTTGGACCACGGCCGGTCCGGGGGATCTGCGCAAATCAACTGGAGCGCAACGGCGGCGACAATTCGCGCATCAAGAGTTCGAGCTCGCGCTGATCGTCGGTACCGGTCTTGTCGAAGATCGTTGCCAGCTGCGACTTGACGGTGCCGTCCGAGACGCCGCCGGCTGCGGCGATTTCCTTTCGCGTCAGGCCGGCGGCAATGTGACCGGCGACGCGCCTTTCTGCCGCGGTCAGTCCGAACAGCGCCGCAATGGCGTCCAGCGCCGGGATTGGTGCCGAACCGGCCGCGGCGATGAAGATCGCCGCGGCGGCGCGCTGCGAGATACGCGCCGAGATTTCACGCCGCGCCAGCGGCATCACATGGGCCACTGCCGGAACGGCCGTCTTGGCCAGCGGAATGTTGATGCCGCAAGGTCCGAGCGCGAATTCGTCGCGCGTGCCGAGCTGGACGGCACGGCCGATCGCGGCATTGGCGTTGGCATAGGTGAAGGAAAGCTGTCCGCGCACGCAAGCGACCGAGATGTTTTCGGCGAGCAGCGCTTCGGCTGTCGGGTTGGCGAAGATGATGGTCATGTCTTCGGCGACGATCAGCACGGGATGGTCAAGGCTTTCGATGATGGAACGGAAGATTTCGGCCTTGCGCCGCTCCGCCTCGAACAGGTCGCCGATGGTCACCGCGCGCCGCACATGCGGCGCCAGCAGGCAGACAAGCTGGAGGTCCTCGCTGGAAATCTGGCGCCTGTCCTTGTCGGTAACCACCATCAGCGTGCCGATCCGGGTCGGCCGCTTCATCAACGCCACCCAGAAGAAATCGTCCAGCCGGTTGGGTTGCACCCATTCGCGCACGATGCGGCTTTCGAGCCATCTCTGTCGCGTATCCGGACCTTGCAGGGCGTAGATCGAATCGACAGTGAACGGCACGTCGATCTCCATCTTGGGAACCGCCGCATAGAACGGCACTTGCGAGCCGTAGTCATGCTTCAACGGCTCAAGAACTGCGGGATCGCCGCAAGACACCGAAAACCGCGCGGAACTGCTGATCGTGTCGATGACGGCGAGCATGGCAAGCTGGCCTTCCGCCAGGCTGCAGATGGCCTCGAGTGTCGCTTGCCAGCGGCCGACGTCGGCAATCGAATCGTAGATCGCCTCAACGACCTGCGGCAATGCGCGACCGGCCGTGCCCGCCAGCGATGACATGAGCCCCTCTCATTTGCCGCCCTTGAGGCGACGAAGCATCAATTCCTAGAATAACGCTGCGTAAGGTTGCCAACAACCCATTTCATCTGCTTCGCGCGGACGCGAGGATCGCATGAACGTATAGTTTGCCCGCCAGCCATTTGCTCGTCGGTTGCGGCAAGACCCTTGCCTTCGCAATGCCGTGACGCCATAAGCAGGAACAGGCGCCGCGAGGACTTGCTACAAGGACTTGCCACGAGGATTTGGATGAAAACTTTCCTTCTGCAGTTTTTCACCTGGTGGAACAGCCAGACGCTGGGAACGCGCTTCCACACCTGGCGGCACGGCAAGATGGTCGGGCAGGACGAGGTCGGCAACGTCTACTACGAGGGCGGCGTCGATTCGGAAGGCCGCACCCGCCGCTGGGTCATCTACCGCGACTATTCGGAAGCCTCGGCGATTCCGCCCGGCTGGCATGGCTGGATCCATCACCGTGTCGACGTTGCGCCGCCAACGGAAGACTACAAGCCCCGCGACTGGCAAAAGCCGCATGTGCCGAACCTCACCGGCAGCCCCGCAGCCTATCGCCCGAAGGGCTCGGTGCTGACCAACCAGCATCGTCCGCAGGTGACGGGCGACTACGACGCCTGGACGCCCGGTTCGTGATCGATCGCCGCGACACGCGCGCGGTTCCCACAGGCACCGTCCCCACGGGCGCGGTCCTTTGTCGCCACAATTGCTGTTTAGCTGTTTGCTGATCCGACAGCAGCAACTAGCCTTGGCGTTAAGAGAATCACCCGGGCGCAAACCACCGGACCTTGCATGAGCATGTTCAGCCGAATTTTGACGGGCGGATTAACCGCGGTCGTTCTCGCTTCTATGGTGGCGCTTGCTGCTGCGCAGGAGTTGGCGCCGCCTGCGCCGGACGCGTCGGTGGCACCCGCAGCACCCGCAGTATCCGAGCGCATCACCAATCCCGTCGCTGAATTCGCCGGCATCGACAAGATCACCGGCCGGATCATCACCTTCGACGTCTATATCGACGAGACGGTGCAATTCGGCGCTTTGCAGGTGACGCCGCGCATCTGCTATTCGCGGCCGGAAAACGAAGAGCCGAAGACGGATTCGTTCGTCGAGGTCGACGAGATCACGCTCGACCGGAAAATCCGCCGTATCTTCACCGGCTGGATGTTTGCCGAAAGCCCCGGGATCAACGCCGTCGAGCACGCCGTCTATGATATCTGGCTGAAGGGCTGCAAGCAGAAGTCCGACGTGCCGGCACCCGCTGCCCCCAAAACCAACTAGAACCTGTCAGCGCGGCGGATACGGCGTCTTGCGGAACCGCCTTGTTGTCGGAGCGTTGGGGCTTCTCTAGGGAGGAGGTTGCCATGATGATGGCCAACAAAAGCGAGCTTCTCGACATCGAAAAGGGATTCTGGACCGGCGACGCCGACTATTTCAAGGCCAACGCCGACACCGAATGCCTGGTGGCCTTCCCGCAGATGGCGCGGGTGATGAGCAACGCCGATCTGGCCAAAACCGCGACGGAGCCGAAGCGCTGGCGCGAGCTCGACATCGACCTCAAGGGCATCATCGAGCCCGGCAGCGACATCGTCATGCTGACCTACGAGGCGCGTGCGACCCGGCAAAATGGCGAAGCCTATGCAGCACTGGTCAGTACCGGCTATGTCCACCGCGTCAATGGCTGGAAGATGATGTTCCATGCACAGACACCGCTGGTGACGGCGACCAAGGGCTGACCGGCCGGTAGAGCAATTCCAGGAAAAGTGTGAACGGTTTTCCGTGCGGAATTGCGTCAAAACACAAAATAGACCGGTTCGGCGTTTCCGTGAAACGCTGAACCGTTCTAGATCACGGAAAAAACACAGCCTCGCCCTTTAGCGCCTCGGCCAGCATCTTCTCGTACTTGCCACGTGGCACGTCGATTGCGCCGAAACGTTTGAGATGCTCGGTCGTGAACTGCGTATCGAGCAGCGCAAAGCCGCGCGCCTTCAGGCGCTCGACCAGATGAACCAGACAGGCCTTCGAGGCGTCGGTCTCCCTGGCAAACATGCTCTCGCCGAAGAACACCCGGCCGAGCGACACCCCGTAGAGCCCGCCGACCAGCCGGTCGTCGTGCCAGGCCTCGACCGAATGGCAATGGCCCATCCGATGCAGCTCGACATAGGCTTCGCGGATTGGTGCGTTGATCCAGGTCGACCGCCGTTCCTCGCGTCTTTCGGCGCAGGCGTCGATCGTCGCCTCGAAATCGAAATCGATGCGGAATTCGAACAGATCCTTGCGGATCGTCTTCCTCAGGCTCTTCGGGATGTGGAAACCGTCGAGCGGAATGATGCCGCGCGTCTCCGGCCGCACCCAGAACACCTCGGGGTCATTGGCATTTTCGGCCATCGGGAAGACGCCGGAGGCATAGGCTTTGAGCAACAGGTCGGTCGGGATGCGATAGCCGGGTGCGTAGGGGCGGGTCATCGCGTCGCCCCTGTGTCACTCGCCTTTGGCCAGATATTTTTCCAGCCAGTGGATGTCGTAGTCGCCATTGGCGATGTCGGCGTTGCCGACGAGGTCGCGAAACAGCGGCAGCGTGGTCTTGATGCCGTCGACCACGAATTCATCGAGCGCGCGTCGCAGCCGCATCATGCACTCGACGCGGTTGCGGCCGTGCACGATCAGCTTGCCGATCAGGCTGTCGTAGTAGGGCGGGATCTTGTAGCCGGAATAGACGCCGGAATCGACGCGGATGCCGAGGCCGCCTGGCGTGTGGAAGTGGGTGATGGTGCCCGGCGAGGGGGTGAAGGTGCGCGGATCCTCGGCATTGATGCGGCATTCGATAGCATGGCCGTGGAAGCGGATATCTTCCTGGCGCACCGAAAGCCCGCCGCCCGAGGCGACGCGGATCTGCTCGTGCACAAGGTCGATGCCGGTAATCGCCTCGGTCACCGGATGTTCGACCTGCAGGCGCGTGTTCATCTCGATGAAATAGAACTCGCCGTTCTCATAAAGGAATTCGATGGTGCCGGCGCCGGAATAGCCGAGATCGGCGATCGCCTTGGCGCAGACGCCGCCAATATGTGCGCGCTCCTCGGCATTGAGCGCCGGCGAGGGCGCTTCTTCCCAGACCTTCTGGTGGCGGCGCTGCAGCGAGCAGTCGCGCTCGCCGAAATGCACGCCGCGCCCGGCGCCGTCGCCGAACACCTGCACTTCGATATGGCGCGGCTTCTGCAGATACTTCTCGATATAGACGGCGTCGTCGCCGAAGGCGGCGCCCGCCTCCGAGCGTGCCGTCTGCAGCGCCACCTCGAGGTCGGCCTCGCTATGCGCCACTTTCATGCCGCGCCCGCCGCCGCCGGCCGACGCCTTGATGATCACGGGGTAGCCGATCCCGGCGGCAATGCGCTTGGCCTCCTTTTCCTCGGTGACCGCGCCGTCGGAGCCGGGTACCACGGGAATGCCGAGGCGCTTTGCGGTGCGCTTGGCCTCGATCTTGTCGCCCATGATGCGGATATGGTCGCCGGTCGGACCGATGAAGGTGATGTTGTGCGCGGCGAGGATGTCGGCGAACTTGGCGTTCTCCGACAAAAAACCGTAGCCGGGATGCACCGCGTCGGCGCCGGTGATCTCGCAGGCGGCGACGATCTGGTGGATGTTGAGATAGCTGTCGCGCGACGGCGGCGGGCCGATGCAGACGCTCTCGTCGGCGAGACGCACATGCATGGCGTCGGCGTCGGCGGTCGAATGCACCACCACCGTCTGGATGCCAAGCTCCTTGCAGGCGCGCAGCACCCTGAGGGCAATTTCGCCGCGATTGGCGATGAGGATTTTCTGGAACATCTTTCGCCTGTTCCCGGCTCTACTCGATCACGACGAGCGGCATGCCGTATTCGACCGGCTGCGCATCTTCGAACAGGATCGCCGTCACCATGCCGGCGCGCGGCGAGGGGATCTGGTTCATCGTCTTCATCGCCTCGATGATCAGCAGCGTCTGGCCTTCCTTGACCTTCTGGCCGATTTCGATGAACGGCTTGGCGTCGGGCGACGGTGCCAGATAGGCGGTGCCGACCATTGGCGAGGCGACGGCGTTCTTCGACACGTCGGGCGTCGCCGGCGCGGCCGCTGCCGCAGGCTGCGCTGCTGCCGGGGCATAGGCTGGCGGCGCTGCGGCGATCGCATGGACGGCCGGCGCCTGCCGCGAGACGCGCACCTTCAGATCGCCCAGCTCGACCTCGATCTCGGTCAGGTTGGTGTCGTTCAGTATGCCCGCCAGGTCGCGGATCAGCTGCTGGTCAACACCGTTCTTCTTTATCGACATTTTCGAGCCTTCTGTTTGTTGGCCGGTCATAGGCGTGCAGCCAGCGCCTGCAGCGCCAGCGTGTAGCCGAGCGGCCCGAACCCGCAGATCATGCCGACAGCCACCGGCGCGACCATGGAGACGTGGCGGAATGGTTCCCGCGCATGGATGTTGGAGAGATGCACCTCAGCGACCGGCAGCGGCGCGACGGCGCGGATGGCATCGTGAATGGCGATCGAGGTGTGGCCGTAGGCGCCCGGATTGATGACGATTGCGGCGGCCTTGTCGGCGGCCTCGTGGATCCAGTCGACGAGGTCGCCCTCATGGTTCGACTGGCGGAAATCGATCTCCAGCCCAAGTGCGGCACCCGCCTGCTTGCAGTCGTCGGCGATCGCCGCAAGCGTCTTGCCGCCATAGATGCCCGGCTCGCGCTTGCCGAGCGCGTTGAGATTGGGGCCGTTCAGGACGAAAACCGTTTTCAAAAAATGCCGACCTTTCCCGGCGCGGCTAAGCCGGCGCGCCGGACCTCTATAATGGGCATAGACGCTGGCGAAAAGAGCGCAAGTGCGTTCTTTCGCCGTCCACAACAGCCGGAAAACGGCCCGCGCCGGAAACCCGCAGCCTGATCGAAACCCGAACCCTAATCAGAGCGCGGCCTTCGCCGCCTCGATCTTTTCGGCCAGCACTTCCTGGCCGAGCGCGCCGAACACAACCTCGTTGCCGACGACATAGGACGGCGTTCCGGTGATGGCGAGCTTGGTGGCAAGGTCATAGGTCTTGGAGAAGGCCTCGGTGATGCTCTGGTCCTTCATCTTTTCGCGCAGCGCCGCCTCGTCGGCGCCGAGCGACAGCGCCACCTTGATTGCCGCCGCCTCGGTGGCGCGTCCCTGGCCGCCGAGCAGCGCGTTGTGGAATTCGCCGTATTTCTCCGGCTTCATCAAGTGGAAGGCCATCGAAACGACGCTCGCCTTCTGCGAATCAGGGCCGAGGATCGGGAATTCCTTGAGCACGAAACGCAGGTCCGGATCGACCTTGGTCAGCGCGCGCATGTCATCGATGGCGCGTTTGCAGTAACCGCAATTGTAATCGTAGAACTCGACGATGGTGACCTTGCCGTTCGGATTGCCGACAACGCCGTCGAAGGCGGAGTTGAAAATCTGGTCCTTGGCGTCTTTGATGACGCCGAGACTGGCGACGCGCTGTTCTTCCTTCTGCTTGGCCTCGAGCGCCTGCTGGGCTTCCAGAAGCACTTCCGGGTTCTTCAGCAGATAGTCGCGGACGATGCCTTCGACTTCGGTGCGGTCGAGCTTGGTTTCCGAGGACGCCGTCTGGACAAGCTGCGCCGTGCCGGCCGTCGCCGTCTGCGGATTTCCGGCGACGAAGCCGAACGCCAGCATGGCGAGGGCGGCTGCCACTCCGGTAGTGCCCAGCAGAATTGCCTTGGTCATGATCCTCGATCCTCTAGCCTGTGTTCGGGTCCGCTCGGTTCGGCTGTGTCGCAGCGTGCGTCCGAAAGGTTCACTTCTTCTTACCTGATGGTGCGTAGTTTATAATGTCCTGCGCGCGAAGCCAGCCCGGCTCGCCCCGCTTCATGCTCTGCTGCGCCCGCATGGCGAAGATCTTCGCATTCTTGTAGTCGCCGGAATAGAAATGCCCTTCGGCGGTTGCAAGCTCGGCCGCCGGGATGTTGCCGAGTTCGCCATAGGCCTGTGCCAGATAGCGGTATCCGGCGGCGTTTTCGCGATCCCGCCCGAGGCCCGTGTTGATCTGCGCCACCGCCTTCTTCAGCGAATCCGGCGTGCCGATAGCCATCAGCGCCTGGCCGTACGAGACCGGCAGCAGCCCGGATCGCGCCGGATCGAGGCTGACCGACCTGGCATAGGCGTCCGCCGCATCCTTCGGCCTGTTCGCCTTCATCAGGATGTCGCCGCGCAATTCCTGGAAATAGGGATTTTTCGGCTGTTCCTTGATCAGTGCGTTGGTCTTGGTGAGCGCCGAGGCCAGATTGCCGAAGAGATAGGTCATCTGCGCGTCGCCATAGCGCGAGGCGAGACTGCCGGGGTTCTTGCGTATCAATCGCGACGCCGCGGCCTGTCCTTGCATATAGGCGGCGATCTTGATGCGCATCATGTCGTGGCGCTGCTGCAGTGTCGGTGGGTCGACCTTGTCGAGGTAAGGGCTCTGCTTCACCAGCACTTCGAGATTGGCGATACGCTCCTGCGGCATCGGATGGCTGATCTTGTAGGGATCGACTTGGGCGCCCGAGAGCGACAATGCATTCTGGAAACGGCTGAACGTCTTCAGCATGCCCATGCCGGACTGGCCGGTAGCATTGAGATAAGCGATTGCCGAGCGGTCGGCGGTCATCTCTTCGGTGCGCTGATAGGCGAGGATACTGCGTTGCGCCATCTCGCCGCCGCCGGCCATCACGCCCATGCCGGCCCCAGCGAGGCCGCGGCTATTGCTGGTGGCGCCGGCCACCATGGCGCCGGCGCCAAGCAGCGTCGCCAGGATTGCCATCGTCTTGGCGCGCTCGAGCTGTTCGCGCAACTTTTGCTGGTGTCCGCCGGCGATATGGCCGGCCTCGTGGGCGATGACCCCGATGATCTCGTTCGGGGTTTCGGCTGTCATCAGCGCGCCGGTGTTGATGAACATGCGGCGGCCAGCAACAAAGGCGTTGAAGCTCTGGTCGTTGACCAGCACGATGTTGATGGCGTCGCCCGATAAGCCGGCCGCTTTGAAGATCGGCCGTGCGTAATCCCGCACCAGCGCCTCGATCTCGGCATCGCGCACCACCGGCACATTCTGCGCAAACGCGTTGACCGAGCCAGCCATGGCTAGCACCGCGGCAAGCGAAAGCGTCGCGAAGGCGCGCGCTGTCCTGGCGATCGTCGATCTGGGTCGGCTTAACATGGCAGGTCCACTGGTAGACGAGCGGGCGAAGGATGAAAAGTCGGCACCTTAAAACTTACCGAACTTGTGATCCCCACATCAATCGGGCATTTGTGCGGCGCGGCCTGCATGGCCGGCACGTGCGGACAAGTGTGGTGGATTGAAAAATGGTTGTTTCGCTTTCGCGCCGCGGCGCCGTCGAGCCGTTCCACGCCATGGACATCCTGGCCGAGGCGAATCGGCTGAAGGCCAAGGGCGTGCCGGTCGTTTCCATGGCAGTCGGCCAGCCGTCCGACCCGGCACCGGCCGGGGTTCGCGAAGCGGCGGCGAGCGCCTTGAAAGCAGGCCGCATCGGCTATACCGACGCGCTGGGCCTCGCCGGCCTGCGCAAGGCAATCGCGGCCCATTATGGCGAGCATTACGGGCTTGACGTGCCGCCCGAGCGGGTAGCCGTTACCACCGGATCGTCGGCTGCCTTCAACCTTGCCTTCCTGGCGATGTTCGATCCGGGCGACCGCGTCGCCATCGCCGCGCCGGGCTATCCGGCCTATCGCAACATCATGGCTGCGCTCGGCATCGACATCGCCGAGATCGAGCTCGGCGGCGCCGCCTATCTTCATGCCGAGCACCTGAAAACCGCGCACCGCGAAAAACCGCTGAAAGGCGTGCTGTTCGCCAGCCCGGCCAATCCGACCGGCGCGGTCATTCCCGCCGGCGATCTCGAGGCGCTGGTCGAGACGGCGCGCGAGCTTGGCATCGCCGTGATCTCAGACGAGATCTACCACCGGCTGGCCTATGCGGCGCCCGACACGACGGCGCTGTCTTTCGGCGCGGACGTGACGGTGATCAATTCCTTCTCGAAATATTATTGCATGACCGGCTGGCGCATCGGCTGGATGGTGCTGCCGCAGGATTTGGTGCGGCCGATCGAGCGCATCGCCCAGAGCCTCTACATCTCGCCGCCCGAACTGTCCCAGATTGCCGCGATCGAAGCGTTCAAGGCGACAGAAGAGCTGGAGGCGGTGAAGGCGCGTTACGCCTGGAACCGCGAGCTCTTGATGCAACGCCTGCCGGACCTCGGCTTTGCGCTTGCCGCGCCCATGGACGGCGCCTTCTACGCCTTCTGCGACGTCACCCGGCACACCAACGACAGCATGGCGTTTGCGCGCAGGATGCTTGCCGAGGCGCATGTGGCGGCGACGCCCGGCCGCGATTTCGATCCGCTGCAGGGCCATCGCACGATGCGCTTTTCCTACGCCGGCAGCCACGACGACATGGTCGAGGCGATGGCGCGTATCGAACGCTGGCTGAAGTAGCGGGGACGACGATGCCGGAGCTTGAACAGGCGCCGCAACGCGGACAGGCGCCCCAACTTGGACAGGCGCCCCAGCTTGAACAGGCGCCCCAGCTTGAACAGGCACTGCGCGAGGTTGCCGCCGAAATGGCGGAGCGTGCCGATCGCGGCGACGTTGCCAGCTATATTCCGCAGCTGAGCAAGATCGACCCGAAAAAATTCGGCATTGCCGCGGTGACCAATGACGGCCGCGTGCTGACCGCGGGCGACGCCGACGAGGCATTTTCGATCCAGAGCATCTCAAAGGTATTCACGCTGACGCTGGCGCTCGGCAATGTCGGCGACGCGCTATGGCAACGGGTCGGACGCGAACCGTCGGGCAATCCGTTCAACTCGATCGTCCAGCTCGAGCACGAGAACGGCATTCCGCGCAATCCGTTCATCAATGCCGGCGCCATCGTCGTTTCAGACATCCTGCTTGCCGGCCATCAGCCGCGCGAGGCGATCGGCGAGATCCTGCGCTTCATCCAGTTCCTGGCCGATGACGACACGATCATCATCGATCGCGAGGTCGCGGCGTCCGAACGTGCCACCGGCTTTCGCAATTTCGCGCTTGCCAATTACATGAAATCGTTCGGTAATCTCAATCATGCGCCGGAACTGGCGCTGGGCGTTTATTTCCACCATTGCGCGATCGCCATGAGCTGCCGGCAACTCGCCCTGGCCGGGCGCTTTCTCGCCAATGGCGGCAACAATCCGGCGACCGGGCATTCCGTCGTCTCGGCCGAGCGCGCCCGCCGCATCGGCGCGATGATGCTGACCTGCGGCCATTATGACGGCTCCGGCGACTTCGCTTTCCGTGTCGGCATTCCCGGCAAGAGCGGCGTTGGCGGCGGCATATTGGGGATCGTGCCGGGCGTCGCCTCGCTTGCGGTGTGGTCGCCTGGCCTCAATGCCAATGGCAATTCCAGGCTGGGCTCGATCGCGCTGGAGAAACTGGCGAAGATGATGAACTGGTCGATCTTCGCGCCATAGTGCCTGTCGCCTGGAATTGGCACGAAGAAATCCCGCGCAGCCAGTCGGCAGCGCGGGATTCTTTTAATCAGAAAGTCTGGCTAATACACGGAAAAGCTTAGAAAAAGCCCTTCCGCTGCCACCAGCCGGCACGCTTCGGCTTGTCCTCGGCCTTTGCTTCCTCGGTCTTTGCCTCGTCGGGGACGATCGAGGAGACGACCGGCACGACCGGAGCATCCACCGGTGCGGGTTTGCGCCGCGACGGCCGGGCTTTCGGCGTTTCCTTGCCAGCCGCCACTTCGGTCTCCTGCCGAACCGGCGCAGCGGTCTCGCCGGAAGCCACCGCCGCGGCTTCGGCGGCCGATGTCTCGGCGCCCGCAATCTCGGCAACTGCTTCCGCCGCGGCCTTCTTCGGCTTGGCGGCACGGCGCGGCTTCTTCGGCTTTTCGGCGCTCGGCGTGTCGTCGTTCGCCGGAGCACGCACCGCAAGCTCTTCGGCAGGCGGCGCACCTTCCGGCTCGCCAGTCACCGGCTCTGCTTCCGATACGGCACCTTCTGTCATGCCGGCCGGCTCGCCGGCGCTGGCTTCGACGCCGTCCTCACCGTCTTCACGGCGATTGCGCTTGCCGCCGCGCTTGCCGCGCCGGCGCTTCTTGCCGTGACCGTCGTCCGCCGCTTCCGCAGTTTCGGCAACCCCGGCCGGCGCTTCACGTTCCGCTTCGGCGCCTTGATCGCCGGCGGCTACGAGGGCGTCGTCCGTCGGCGCCGAAACGGAAGCACCTTCCCCGGCAGCGGCCTGTTCGCGGTCCCCGTGTTCACGATCCCCGTGTTCGCGATCCCCGTGTTCGCGATCCTTGCCGCCGCGCCGTCTGCGGCGCTTGCGGCGCTTGCGATCGCGGCCTTCGCCGTCCTCGCCGGACCTTGGCTGCTGCGGCTGCTGGGCAGGGCGTGGCTGCTCAGCCTGCACCGGTGCCTCCTCTTCCTCCTCGATGACGATCTCGTCCTCGGGTTCTTCCGGCTCGACATAGGCCGGGAACGTGCGGGCCTCGACAAAGCCTTCCGGCTTTTCGGCCAGCGCGCCGCGGAAGATGGCATAGTGTTGTGCACCGACCGTGTCATCGGCTTCGATGGTGATGGTCACGCCGAAGCGGTGCTCGAATTCCACCAGCGTGCCGCGCTTGTGATTGAGCACATAGAGCGCGGTCGCTGCCGGCGTCCGCACCGTGATGTGGCTGCGCGAATCCTTGAGCAGGAATTCCTCGATTGCCCGCACCACCATCAGCGCAACCGACGAATCGGAGCGCACATGGCCGGTGCCGCCGCAATGCGGGCAAGGCTTCATCGTCGATTCCAGCACGCTGGCACGGATGCGCTGACGCGACATTTCCATCAGCCCGAAATGCGAGATGCGGCCGACCTGGATGCGGGCGCGGTCGTTCTTGAGGTGATCCTTCAGCCGCTTCTCGACGGAGCGGTTGTTGCGGTTCTCCTCCATGTCGATGAAGTCGATGACGATCAGGCCGGCGAGATCGCGTAGCCTCAATTGCCGGGCGACTTCCTCGGCGGCTTCCAGATTGGTGTGAAGCGCGGTGTCCTCGATCGAGTGCTCCTTGGTGGAACGGCCCGAATTGACGTCGATGGCGACCAGCGCTTCCGTCTGGTTGATGATGATGTAGCCGCCGCTCTTCAGCGTCACCTGCGGCTGCAGCATGCGGTCGAGCTGTGCTTCGATGCCGTTGCGCACAAAGATCGGCGTCGTGTCGCGGAACGGCTGTACCACCTTGGCGTGGCTCGGCATCAGCATGCGCATGAAATCCTTGGCCTCGCGGTAGCCTTCTTCGCCGGAAACCAGGATCTCGTCGATATCCTTGTTGTAGAGGTCGCGCACCGACCGCTTGATCAGGCTGCCTTCCTCATAAACCAGGGCAGGGGCCGTGGATTGAAGCGTCAGATTGCGGACATTTTCCCAAAGCCGCATCAAATATTCGTAGTCGCGCTTAATCTCTGCCTTGGTGCGGCTTTCGCCGGCCGTACGCAGGATGACGCCCATGCCTTGCGGCACTTCGAGATCGGCGACCACTTCCTTCAGCCGCTTGCGGTCCTGCGCATTGGTGATCTTGCGCGAAATGCCGCCGCCGCGCGCCGTGTTCGGCATCAGCACCGAATAGCGGCCGGCCAGCGACAGGTAGGTGGTCAGCGCTGCACCCTTGTTGCCGCGCTCTTCCTTGACGACCTGCACCAGCAGGATCTGCCGGCGCTTGATCACTTCCTGGATCTTGTATTGGCGGCGTACCGGCTTGCGGCGGTTGCGCACTTCTTCCAGCGCGTCTTCGGCGCCGACCGATTCGACCTCGTGATCGTCCGAATGCGAGGATTGCACCTCTTCCAGCATGCCGCGATCATTGTCTTCGGACGTCGCTTCGCCGCTTGTCTCAGCCCCGCCTGTCTCGACCTCCTTTGTCTCTACTTGCGGGACGGCTTCCGAGATTACGTCGGCGTCGACGCTGGCAGCGATGGAACTCGATCCGCCTTCGGACGGCTCGGTCTCGCCGCTATCGGCGACTTCATCATTCTGTCCGGCGGCATCCTCGCTCTGTCCGACAGTGTCGGACATAGTATCGCCGCCGTCGGCAGTGGCATCCAGGTTCTCTGCGACGGCGTCTTCGCCGCTCTCGTCATTCTCACCGTCGGACGCGCCTGCCTCGCGCCTGTGCTCGCCGCGGTCGCGGCTCTTGCCGCCACGCCGGCGTCCGCGCTTGCCGCGGTCGCGGCTCTGGCGGTCGTCGCCCTCGGCGGCTTCCTCGTCCTCTTCGTCCTGGGCTTCCTGTGCTTCCGCACGCAGCAGCGCCTGACGGTCGGCGACCGGAATCTGGTAATAGTCGGGGTGTATTTCACTGAAGGCGAGGAAACCGTGACGGTTGCCGCCATATTCGACGAAGGCTGCCTGGAGGGAAGGTTCGACGCGCGTTACGCGGGCGAGATAGATGTTTCCTTTGAGCTGCTTCTTGTCCTGGGATTCAAAGTCGAATTCTTCAATACGGTTACCGCGAACGACGACAACGCGTGTTTCCTCCGGGTGGGAGGCGTCTATCAGCATTTTGTTGGGCATTATTTCGTTTCCCCCCGGCAGCCGTCGGCCGCAGCTTGCGGGGCAATGCCCGCTGCCGTGGACCTGGAACATGGGTGCCGGACAATTGAACGTCCGCCGGCCGCTGCCTGAGCGCCATGGCGGTGCCGCCCGCAGCCGTAGTGGCGCGGTTTGTTGCGGACCTTTCCATGATTGCGCTTGAAGCCATCGTAACCAGCAGAACCTTTTGAACCAAAGCCCGGGAAAAACCGGACCAGCTTGTTTGCTCATACAGAGCCGGCACGGGACAATCCCGGCCGTTTTGCTCACGCAGGCGATTCCCCCGCCACGGGAGCACGCCTGCGAAAATCGTCGCGATCACCGATGCCTTCTTCGCCTGAAGCGAAAGGAGCCGTCTTGCGTCTGACCTGTAGCAGGAAGCTGCGGAGGAGGACGGTTCCAGGATTGCAGTGATCCACCATCGCTTTTATGATTTGGCGGGTTGGAAGGCAACCCCGATTCCCGACGCCGGCAAAAAGCCGTTCCGCAACGGAAGCCCAGGTTCCAAGCCTTCCATGAAAAGGCTTGGTTAACCTTCTCTGGATACCAATCGTTAATCGAGTTCGCGGCCTGCCGGCACTTTGACAAGCAATAGGGCACTTTGACGAACGATCGGGCATGACGCCAAACAGGAGCGACTGGTAGAAAGATGGGACTGGCAGGCTTCGCAGACAAGGGCCGTCATCATGGAGGCTGGTTGTTCCGCACCGCCTGCCTGCTGCCGCTGATCCTGGCTTGCCTAGTCTTTCCGCCACTTTCGCGTGCTGCCGACGTACCGATCGGCGCCACAAGCTACAAGATGGCCGGCGATGCCACCAAGATGCGCATCGTCATCAATTTCGACCGCGATCCCGACATCAAATGGTTCCTGCTGCGCGGCCCCAATCGTCTGGTCATCGATATGCCGGCCACGAGATTCGCCCTCAATGCCAAGGATGTGAAGCCGCGCGGCCTTGTCCGCGCCGTGCGTTACGGCGGACTCGGCGAGGGGAAATCGCGGCTGATTCTTACCGGCAAGGGACCGTTCGCCGTCGACAATCTCGACGTGCTGAAGAACGATGACGGCAACGGCTACCGCATCGCCATCGACATGTCGGCGGCGTCGCAGCGGGAATTCGATGCAGCGCTCGCCAATCAGGCGCTGACCACCGGCTCGACAGTCTCTGCCGACAAGGCCGGCAGGGTCGGTACCGGGCCGGTCTCCAATCCGGGCCATCGTTTCACCGTCGTCGTCGATCCCGGCCACGGCGGCATCGACGGTGGTGCCGAGGGCCTGAACGGCACTGTCGAGAAGAACGTGACGCTCGCCTTTGCCATGGAACTGCGCGACAAGCTCACCGCCAGCGGCAAATATGACGTGTTCCTGACGCGCGAAACGGACGAGTTCCTGCGGCTCGACGATCGCGTGCGCATTGCTCGCCAGCATGAGGCCGACCTGCTCATCTCGATCCATGCCGACACGATCAGCCTCAAGGGCATTCGCGGCGCAACCGTCTACACCGTGTCCGACAAGGCTTCCGATCCCGAGGCACAGGCGCTTGCCGACCGTGAAAATCTTTCCGACCAGTTCGCTGGCATGGAGATCAAGGACGACAGCAAGGAAGTGACCGATATCCTGATCGACCTGATCCGCCGCGAGACGCATAATTTTTCGATGAGCTTCGCGCACACTCTTGTCGGCCAGCTTTCCACCAGCGTCGGCCTGATCAACAACCCGCAGCGTTCTGCCGGCTTCAAGGTGCTGAAGGCGCCGGACGTTCCGTCCGTGCTGGTCGAACTCGGCTATCTGTCGAACGCCAAGGACGAAGCGCAGTTGCTCAGCGCCGATTGGCGCAACAAGGCGACCCAAAGCATAACCAACGCCGTTGCACTGTTTGCTTCGGCCAAGAGCGGAACGGGGGCCGGAGGCTGAAATGCCCGCCGGCGCCCACAACCTGAGGCAGCGTTGCACGGCGACAACACCCTGTGCTTTTATTTCCGGCATTCGAAACCGAAATTCCACGCTGCCGTATTTTGCCCACATGGTCGCGACATGGCTTTTGCGATTACGGGTTGGGATCGTCCCGAAAGCTTGCGCGAAGGGCGGCTTCGTTTAGGAAATTCCCGAACCAAGGACTGGAGCGGGTATGATTCGTCTCATTGGCTATTTCTTCGGCATCGGCACGACGCTGGCCCTTTTGGTCGCGGCGGGCGTGGCGATCTATATCGGCCATTTGTCGAAGGACCTGCCCGATTACGAGGTGCTGGCCAAATACGAGCCGCCGGTGACGACCCGCATCCACGCGTCGGATGGCGCGCTGATGGCCGAATATGCGCGTGAGCGGCGGCTTTATCTGCCGATTCAGGCGATCCCGGATCGAGTCAAGGCGGCCTTCCTGTCGGCCGAGGACAAGAACTTTTACAATCATCCCGGCATCGACGTGACCGGCCTTGGCCGCGCCATTGTCGTCAACCTGCAGAATCTTGGCTCGGGAAAGCGCCAGGTCGGCGCCTCGACCATCACCCAGCAGGTGGCGAAGAACTTCCTGTTGTCTTCAGACCAGACCTACGAGCGCAAGATCAAGGAGATGATCCTCGCCTTCCGCATCGAGCAGGCCTATTCGAAGGATCGCATTCTCGAGCTCTATCTCAACGAGATTTTCTTCGGTTTCGGTGCCTATGGCGTCGCCGGTGCTGCGCTCACCTATTTCGACAAATCGGTGAACGAGCTCACCGTGGCCGAGGCTGCCTATCTTGCCTCTCTGCCGAAGGGGCCGAACAACTATCATCCCTTCAAGCATGCCGATCGCGCCTTGGAGCGCCGCAACTGGGTCATCGACCAGATGGTCGAGAACGGTTACGTCACCCATGAAGAAGGCGAGAAGGCCAAGGCCGAGCCGCTCGGCGTCACGCCGCGCCGCACCGGCAACTATCTCTTCGCCGGGGAATATTTCACCGAGGAAGTGCGTCGCCAGATCATCGCGCGCTACGGCGAGAATGCGCTCTACGAGGGCGGCCTTTCCGTCCGTACCACGCTCGATCCGAAGATGCAGTTGATTGCCCGCAAGGCCATGCAGAACGGTCTCATGAAGTTCGATACGCTGCGCGGCTACCGCGGGCCGGTCACGAGCATCGATGTTTCCGGCGACTGGGGCGTGCCGCTGGGCAACGTCAAGCGACTGGAGGACGTGCCGGAATGGTCGCTTGCCGTCGTGCTCGATAGCTCGGCCACCGGCCTGTCCATCGGCCTGCAGCCGACGCGCCAGATCTCCGGCGAAATCGTCAAGGACCGCCTCGAAGGCACCGTCAGCAAGGAAGACATGAGCTTCGCCATGCGCCACGTGGTCGACGGCAAAACCGTCAAGGCGAAGTCGCCGGCCGACGTGCTGAAGCCGGGCGACGTGATTTTCGTGCAGAGGAACGACGGCTCGGACAACAGCTACAGCTTGCGCCAGGTTCCCGAAGTGGAAGGCGGCCTGATCGCCATGGATCCGCATACCGGACGCGTCCTGGCCATGGTCGGCGGTTTCTCCTATGCGCAGTCGGAGTTCAACCGGGCGACGCAGGCCATGCGCCAGCCGGGGTCGTCGTTCAAGCCGATCGTCTATTCGGCCGCCCTCGACAATGGCTATACGCCCGCCTCTGTGATCATGGACGGGCCGATCACCATCCAGAGCGGCAACACGACCTGGACGCCCAAGAATTACGACGGAACGGTGGCCGGTCCGGCGACCTTGCGCTCCGGCATCGAGAAATCGCGCAATCTGATGACGGTGCGGCTTGCCAACGACATGGGCATGAAACTGGTCGTGGAGTATGCCGAGCGTTTCGGCGTCTACGACCATCTCGCGCCGTATCTGCCGATGGCGCTGGGTTCCGGCGAGACGACGGTGATGCGCATGGTATCGGCCTATTCGATCATGGCCAATGGCGGCAAGTCGATCAAGCCGTCGCTGATCGACCGCATCCAGGACCGCTACGGCAAGACCGTCTTTAGGCAGGACGAACGCGGCTGCTCAAACTGCAACGCCGCAGAATGGCAGAACCAGCCAGAGCCGGAGTTGGTCGACAATTCCGAGCAGGTGCTCGATCCGATGACCGCCTACCAGATCACATCGATGATGGAGGGCGTCGTTCAACGCGGTACCGGCGCCACCATCAACGAACTCGGCCGTCACATCGCCGGCAAGACCGGAACGACCAATGACGAAAAGGACGCCTGGTTCATCGGCTATACGCCCAACCTCGTTGTCGGCCTTTATATGGGCTACGATCAGCCGAAAGGTCTTGGCAAGGGCGCGACCGGCGGCGGCCTTGCTGCGCCGATCTTCAAGGATTTCATGCGCGTAGCGCTGGACGGCACGCCCAATGTCGACTTCAAGGTTCCCGAAGGCATGAAGCTGATTGCGATCAATCGCAAGACCGGCATGCGGGCCAACGAGGGTGACGCCGGAACCATCATCGAAGCCTTCAAGCCGGGTACCGGTCCCGCCGACAGCTATTGGGTGATCGGCATGGGTGCGGACGGCTCCAACGCCACCGGCGGGGCGCTGTCGCCGCAGGCCAACCAGGCTATCCAGTCGGGCGGCGGCGGGCTCTACTGACAATCGTTACATCCGGTCGGGCCGGCTTGACGATCATGGTCGAGCCGGCCCATCCCGCTTTACAGGGGCCGGTGCTTTACAGGGGACATTGCCGTCCCTATGTATCGCGCCACCAAACCGCCATTCAGCAACAGGACAGAACAGCCAGCCATGCGCGCGGAAACGCAAAATATTGTCGACGAGATCAGGCAGGCGATCACCCTGCTGAGGAGGCATCTTTGACTGGGACCAGGCCATAAAGCGGCTTGAGTACCTGAATGTCCGCGCCGAGGATCCGAGCCTCTGGAACGAGCCGTTGGAAGCGCAAAAGCTGATGCGCGAGCGTCAGGGCCTCGAGGAAGGCATTGCCGCGGTCAAAGGCCTCACCCAGGCTCTGGAAGACAATATCGGCCTGATCGAGCTTGGCGAGGAAGAGGGCGACGAGGGCGTCGTCGCGGAGGCCGAGGCGGCGATCCGCTCGATGCGCGGCGAGGCCAAGGCGCGCCAGATCGAAACGCTGCTGTCGGGCGAGGCGGACGCCAACGATAGCTATCTGGAAGTCCATGCCGGCGCCGGCGGCACCGAAAGCCAGGACTGGGCCTCGATGCTTCTGCGCATGTATACGCGCTGGGCCGAGCGCCGCCGCTTCAAGGTCGAGGTGCTGGAAGTGCATGACGGCGAAGAGGCCGGCATCAAGTCAGCCACGCTGCTGATCAAGGGCCACAACGCCTATGGCTGGCTGAAGACGGAATCCGGCGTGCATCGTCTCGTGCGTATTTCGCCCTATGACAGCAATGCGCGCCGCCACACCTCCTTCGCCAGCGTCTGGGTCTATCCCGTCATCGACGATACGATCGACATCGACGTTTCCGAATCTGACGTCCGTATCGACACGTATCGTTCTTCGGGATCGGGCGGCCAGCATGTCAACACCACCGATTCGGCGGTCCGCATCACCCATCTCGCCACCGGCATCGCGGTTGCCTGCCAGGCGGAGCGCTCCCAGCACAAGAACAAGGCCAAGGCCTGGGAAATGCTGCGCTCGCGGCTTTACGAGGAAGAGCTGAAGAAACGCGAAGCGGTGGCGAACGCCACCGAAGCGTCGAAGAGCGATATTGGCTGGGGCCACCAGATACGGTCCTACGTGCTGCAGCCCTATCAGCTGGTGAAAGATCTGCGCACCGGCGTCGAGAGCACCAGCCCGTCGAGCGTGCTCGACGGCGACCTCGACGATTTCATGGAGGCCTCGCTGTCGCAGCGCATCGAGGGTGGCGCCGGAGAAACGGTGGCCGACATCGACTGAAGGCGGGCACCAACCCGGCAATTTCAATCCATCACGCGAGAGTTACGGCCACGGCGCGAGAGTGACGAGTTCTCAGCTTGAACTTACCTGTCGTTCTACAACTTTGTTTTTCATCAGAATTTCCAAAATCGATTTCCGCTTTTGACGCGAATGCTTCGAGCCTGCCGGTGCCGAGCCCGGAACCACTGCGAGCCGAATTCCGTTATTGGCAACCCTCGCTGCCGGGGGTGATCGTACCAGTCTCGTCAACCCGGCCGGCAGGCTGGTTCCGGCCGCAGAGGTCGGCGTTCGGTTTGCGACAGCAATTCCTTGCGCCGACCAAGGAATCAGCCCAGCATCCAAGCGCTGGGGAGGAAAAAAGCATTTATGGCCGGGCGCGGCGTATCTGCGACCTGACGATCCGGCCACTGGGAAGACACGTTCCGGGAACGGGCAAGCGAGATGCTTGACAACCGTTGATAGGAACTGCGCCCATGCCTGCTCTTACAACCAGACCGGCCCATGCCGTTCACACGGCGCGCCGATTTCTGAATTCCCTTGTCGCGGCAGTGGTTTTGATAGCTGCCGCGATGCCATTCGCGGCGCCTGCTCTGGCGCATGATGCCAAGCCGACCGCGGCGATGCCGCAAGGCTGGAGCTATCCGTTCTCCTGCTGCTCGGGCTATGACTGCCGCGAGGTTGCGCCGATATCTATCGGCGAGCGCCCCGAAGGCTATGTCATCAAGGGGACAGGCGAAGTCGTGGCCTATAGCGACAAGCGCATCAAGAATTCGCCCGACGGCGCATATCACTGGTGCTCGGTCGCCGGCGCCAATGACGGAAAGACCATCTGTCTGTTCGTGCCGCCATCGTCCTATTGATGCATGTCGCCCCCAAAAGCTTGCCCTTGGGCTTGACCCGAGGGTGTGCAGGGTTTTTGGGATCGACACGCCCTCGATTGGGTTACAACACTTTTGAAACTGCGCATTGCAGACGACAGATCTGCTGACGGAGAGTTGTCAGGAGCGTTTCTTTATGGTGCCTTGCCGTAGGGCGGCGGGCATTGTGAGGGACCTAATCCATGACCATCAAGGCAAGCTGCCACTGCAAGGCGACCACGTTCGAGGTTTCGCAAGCGCCGCAGACGGTGACGCGATGCACCTGTTCCTTCTGTTCGAAACGCGGGTCGTTGTGGGCCTATTACACGCCATCGCAATTTAGACTTACCAGCCCGCCGGAGAATGTTTCGTTCTACCGATGGGGATCGAAAACCATAAAACACGGTTTTTGCGCCACCTGCGGCTGCGGCACCTTCACCGAAACGCCGGACTGGTCGACGGGCGAGCCGAATTTCGACAATCCGAAGATCAGCGTGAATTCGCGGCTGTTCGACCATTTCGATCTCGACAAGGTCGAAGTGGTGGTCATCGACGGCAAGAATCTCTGGTAGACGGTCGAATTGCGGTGGTCACGCGAGCCGCTGGCAGCCGGGTGGAATGAGCCGGGGAAAGCCGCCGCAGCGGCTTTTGCTGGTCCGCTTTTCGCCGCATTTCATGTTACAAGTCGCTGGAAGGGCTGATGCGGTGCGCCATTGCGCGGCCGTGGAATGGAGAGGGACCACCATATGAAAAAGATTGTGCTCGCCGTCGTGGCGACGGCTGTGCTTGTGAGCGCATGCACCACCGATCCCTACACCGGGGAGCAGAAGGTTTCCAACACCGCTGCCGGCGCCGGTCTGGGAGCGCTGGCGGGTGCCGGGCTCGGTATGCTTGCCGGCGGCAACGACCGCCGCAACGCGCTGATCGGCGCCGGCATCGGTGCGCTTGCCGGCGGCGCCATCGGCGCCACCATGGACCAGAACGAGGCCGAACTGCGCCGGCAGCTTGAGGGCACCGGCGTCAGCGTCACCCGCACCGGCGACCAGATCATCCTCAACATGCCGTCCGACATCACCTTCAACGTCGACCAGGATGCGGTGAAGGCTGGTTTCTATCCGGTGCTGAATTCGGTTGCCCTTGTGCTGAAAAAGTTCCGGCAGACCACCGTCGACGTGTTCGGCCACACCGACTCGACCGGCGGCGACGAGCACAATTTCGACCTGTCGCAGCGCCGCGCCCTGGCGGTCGCCAACTATCTGTCCGGGCAGGGCGTCGATTCCCGCCGCTTCGCCGTCACCGGCTTCGGCAAGACGCGTCCGATCGCCTCCAATGCGACCGCTGCCGGCCGGGCACAGAACCGCCGCGTCGAGATCCAGCTGTCGCCGCTCACCTGAGGCAAGCGCATGAACCGAGAGCGGCCCCGTACGGGCCGCTCTTATGGTATGCCGGACCGCCCGGCCGCCGGCGCTCTTCGTTCGTGATATCAGGACCGGGCCGGCTGATCGACAATCGCGGCAACGATCCGGCGCACGATCGGAAGCACAATCAGCAGGCTGGGAAACGCAACAAGCCATGAAGCGCCCCATGCATAGCTCCAGGCCGCAATAAACCCGTCCGTCCAGCCTGCGCCGATTGCCGTCGAAACCGCCGAGACAATCGAGGACATCAGAATCGAAAGAACCAACGGCATCACCACCGCGCCGTAGGAGGGCGGCAGCTTTCTCAATTTGAAGGCTCGGTCCGGTGATGCTTGCATCGAAATCTCCTAATCAGAACGTGTGCGTAAGCGTTATTGTGGGGACGATCAGGCGGCATGTGCCACCGGCAGCGCCAATTCCCGAATGAAGCTTCGCAGCGAACGCGGCTCGCGGCCAAGCGCGGCGCGCAACGCCAGGCTGTTCCCGCCGAGGCCGTATTTGGCGTAGTGGCTGTGTACTTTGGCCAGCATCTGCAACTGCCGGTCGGTATAGGGAAGGCGGGCTTTCGCCGCCCAGTCCTGAAATGTCGGCTCGCCTGCTGAAACCGGCCGGCCAAGCGCCTCGCTCATCATGGCAACGACCTCTTCGCGGCTGTGCATACCGTCGGCGCACAGCTCGAGGGTCGCATAGGACAAACGCGTTTCGGTCAGTGCGATCGCTGCCACTTCAGCCACGTCGCGATAGTCGACGCGGGCCAGCTTCGCCGTCTTTGGAAACGGCTCGGCGAAAACGCCATGCTCGACGATGGACGGCCAGGCCGCCGCGATATTTTGCATGAAATTGGCCGGGTGCAGAATGGTGTATTCCATGTTCGTCGAATAGAGGGCGGCTTCGACCGGTACCTTGCTTGCGTGGTTCTCCAGCCTCGTGTTGGTGGGCTGGATCACCGATGAGAAGACGAATTTCCGAACGCCTGCACGCGCCGCTGCCTCAACCATGGCAACCCCCATGGCGGCTTCGTCGGGAGCAAAGGCCGGTCCGATGTGGAAGACACCGTCGACACCTTCGACGGCCTGTTCAAGGCTTTGATGGTTGCGCAGATCCCCGATCGCGATCTCGGTTGCGCCGGCTTTCCGGGCTTTTTCGGCAGCCGCGGCGTCACGAACAAGCGCTCTAACCCTGGCATTGCGGCGGGCGAGTTCAGGCACCACCAAACCGGCAACGCGGCCTGCGGCGCCTACGACCAGGACGGTTGGACTGGGTGTTCGCATGACGATCTCCTTCCCTCGAGTCTGCCTTTCGGCCTGTGCAGGGAAGATAAAATCTAGCGAACTGCGTTACAATTGATCGATTTTGCGATAGTTTATCCCGATTTTCGGGAGAAATACGCAATGAGCCGGATAGATGATTTCGAAGCCTTCATTGCCATTGTCGAGCATGGCAGTCTGACGGCTGCCGCACGCCGGCTGAACCGCTCACTGCAGTCGGTCAGTCGGTCTTTGGCGACATTGGAGGAATCCATCGGGGTCGAGCTTCTGCACAGGACGACGCGCCGCTCGACGCCGAGCGAAGCCGGTGCGGCCTTTTTCCAACGCATCAAGCCTGCCATCGAGGAAATAAACGAAGCCAGGTTTCAGGCGGCCAACCGACGATCCGAGCCGTTCGGCATCCTGCGTGTGAGTGCCCCGGTTCTGTTCGGCCCGGATTTCCTGATGCCGGTCATCGCCGACTATATGCGGACATATCCCCAGGTTGAGGTTGACCTCCAGCTTTCCGATGAATTTGTCGATCTGGATGCCGTGGGTCTCGATCTGGCGGTCCGGATCGGCGATTTGCCGGATTCCAGTCTACGGGCGAAGCGGCTGGGGGCGTTGCGGCGCGTCGTGTTCGGCGCACCTGCCTACTTTCGACAACGCGGCCGACCGGCCCATCCGCTTGAATTGCGTGAGCATGAATGCATCGTACGAACTGTTGACGGCCGCCCGGGCGAATGGATGTTTCAGATTGAAGGCAAGCCCCGGCCGGTGAAGGTCGCGGGCACCTTCCGGTCCAATTTGATGATATCGATCTATGCAGCCGCGGTTCACGGCTTGGGTCTGGGCTACTCCCCGCTTTGGCAGGTAAAACACCTGGTGGACGATGGCCGCCTGGAACTGGTTCTGACCGAATTCGAGCCGGTGCCGGTGCCGATACACGCCGTGTGGCCGGAAGGCAGGTCGTCCTCGGCCAAAGTACGCGCTTTTCTGGACCTGTTGGCATCTCGCCTGGAGCTCAGGAACCTTTAGGGCCCAAACCAAACTGAGCGCCGATCTTACCTCATCGATATCAAGTTCGTGATCAGAACTGCCTTGACGGCGTCGGGTGCTGGTTGATGGACCTCCAAATGACCGATGTCGTTCAGCTGATCGATCGTCAAATCTGCCAGTGCCCTGCGTCTTGCGGCGGTCCGCCGCCATCTCGTGAATGCAGCGATCATCATTGCTGCGCTTTTCAAGCCAGACCCAAGCAAGCGTTTGGACATGCCGCGGGCGGCGCGAGTTTCCGTGTGAGCCATTGTTTTGGTCTCCCATTTCGAGTTTGCGGATGGGAGCGTGCCACGCAGGTGTTTTCGGGCTGTTCGGCTGTGTGTGAACAATTGGGAGGAGTCCGACGATCCGCCGTTAAATCGGTGTTAAATCGATCCACCGAGATGCTATTCTGTCGCCGCGGTCAAAGTCTGGAGACGATTTGTGCGCATCCGGTTGCTTGGTGGCCTGGAGGTTACTTCCCCGGAGCGCCGGCCCGTCCGGTTCGCCACACGCAAGACTTCGCTTCTTTTTGCTGCTCTGGTTCTCGCAGGCCGCCGCGGCCATCGTCGCGAGCAGCTTTCCGAAGCCTTTTGGCCGGGGCGAAGCAATGGGCAGGCCCGCAATAGTTTGCGTCAGGCGCTGGTCGACATCAGGCGCACGTTCCCCGCCAGCTCGGATGCCACCGTCTACATCGATGGGGATCAGGAAACCGTCGCGCTTATTGCCGGTCCGGATGAGGCGGACATCTCGATCTTCGACCGGAAGCTGGAGGAGGGCCGGACCACTGATCTCGCCTTCGCCGCCGATCTGTACCGCGGTGAGCTGCTTGCCGGGCAAGCCATTCCTGACGAACTGGACGAGTGGTTCAGACCTTATCTGAGCAAGTATCAGCGCAAAGCGCTGCAGTTGGTCGATCGGCTGAGCCTGGCGCTGCCCGCACCCGGCTCAGCGGAAGAGACGGCCTGCGAAGGGCTCGCGGAGAGATTGCTCGCTCCGGATCCGACGGCGGAGGCGGCCCATCGGGCGCTGATCCGCATCCACGCTCATCGAGGTCACGAAAACGCCGCCTTACGCCAGTTCGAGCTGTGTCGGGCAGCTTTGAAAAAACATCTGGATGCAGAGCCTGAGGAGCAGACAAGCTCGCTGGCGGCTTCTCTGCAGTCCCGTGAACGACCTGAACGTCCGCGGCCGGAGCCAAGCTCCGGCGTCGCATCACTGGCGCAGGTTCTGGCGGCCCCGACGAGGCGCGACGACCACCCATCGATAGCGGTGCTGCCGTTTCAGAATCTAAGCGGTGATATGGAGCAGGAATATTTTGCCGACGGTATGGTGGAAGACATTGTCACGGCCTTGGCTCACTTTCGTCACCTGTTCGTAGTCGCACGGAATTCGAGCTTCACCTACAGGGGACGGTCCGTAGACATAGAGCAGGTCGGGCGTGAGCTGGGCGTGCGCTATGTGGTCGAGGGAAGTGTTCGCCGGGCTGGCGACCGCCTGCGCATCGCCGGGCAGCTCATCGACACCTCGACAGGGGCCTATCTCTGGGCCGACCGTTTTGACGGAGCGCTCGCCGAAGTCTTCGATCTGCAGGACCAGGTCGCCTCGAGCATTGTCGGCGCAATCACACCGAAAATGGAGGAGGCTGAGATCGAGCGTGCCAAACGCAAACCGACTGAAAGCCTCGACGCCTATGACTACTATCTCCGCGGGCTGGCGGCCTTTGACCGGACGATCACTAGTAGGTCGGCCATTGACGATGCCTTGCGCCTCTTCATGAAGGCGATCGACGGTGACCCGGAGTTTGCCGCAGCCTATGCGCGGGCGGCGCGGTGCTATGCTACCCGAAAAAGCAACGGCTGGATGGTCGACCGCGCGAAAGAGAATGCCGAGGCTACTCGACTGGCCAGGAGAGCGGTCGAACTCGGAAGGGACGATGCGATTGCGCTTTCCTTCGGTGGATACGTGCTCGGCTACGTAGGTGGCGACCTTGACGACAGTGCGGCTTGCATCGATCGCGCGCTCGTTCTCAACCCGAATCTAGCGGCCGCGTGGGGCCTAAGCAGCTGGGTCAGGGCTTGCTTTGGCGAGCCAGGCAAGGCCGTCGAGCACGCCGCGCTTGCCATGCGCCTAAGCCCATTGGATCCACGCCTGTTCGCTTGCAATTCAACACCGGGCTCGCTCATTTTTGTGCCGGCCACTACGATGACGCCGCCACTTGGGCGGGAAAGTCGCTGCGGTACCAACCGAACTACGTGAGCTCGATGCGTGTAGTGGCGGCGAGTCATGCCCTTGCGGGGCGCCTGTCGGAAGCGCAGCAGATGATGGCCCGGGTCTGCGAGCTCGATCCCTCGCTGCGGCTTTCGAATCTTGCCGAGGTGCTGCCGCCGTTTTATCGACCGGACGATCGCAGCAGGTACATCGAAGGCCTTCGCAAGGCGGGCCTGCCGGACTAACGCCATCTCAGCGTGAGGCGAGGCCGTCTTATGCCGGCTTCGTGCTTCGCGCGTCGGCGGGACGCGCGAGCGCTGTGGTATCAGACCTTGGCGACGATCCGCATGAAGGCCGGCATGTCGTCGCCGAAGCCCACGGTCGCGTCATTGTCTTCCTGGCGCTGACGGGCAGGGCGCTCGCGCTGTGGCCTGGTATCGCCGCGTTCCGGCGCGCGCCGCTCGCTGCGATCGGGCGAAGCCTTCCGTTCAGGTGAAGCTTGGCGCTCGCTGTTTTCCGAGCGGATCGCCTCTTTGCGGGTACGCCGCTCGCCGATGTCGGCGACCGCGGCTTCGGCCACGACCGGCTGTTCCTCGCTTACCGCTTCCGGCGCCGTTTCCTCGCCACGTTTGGCGTGGCGTTCACGCGGCTTGCGCTCGCCCCTGTCCTTGGCGTCGTCCTTGCGCCCGGCGCGGCGTGGCGCACCACGGCCACGGCGGGGGGCCTCATCCTCGCCGCCTTCGCTGACGACGACCGTCGACAGGTCGCCGTCATGCCACTCGATCTTGGTGCCGATCAGCCGTTCGATGGCGTCGATGTATTTGGTGTCCGATTTGGTCGCGATGGTGAAGGATTTGCCGGAGCGTCCGGCGCGGCCGGTACGGCCGATGCGGTGGACATAATCCTCGGCGTGGATCGGCACGTCGTAGTTGAAGACATGGCTGACGTCGGGAATGTCGAGGCCGCGCGCCGCGACGTCCGAAGCAACGAGATAGCGCAGCTTGCCGTCACGGAAATTGGCCAGCATCTGCATGCGCGCGCGCTGGTCCATGTCGCCGTGCAGGGCGCCGGCGTCGAAATCATATTTCAGCAGCGAGCGGAACAGCTCCGACACCTCGACCTTGCGGTTGCAGAAGATGATGGCGTTCTTCAGCTCGGCATCCTCGGCCTTCATCAGATTGCGCAGCGTCTCGCGCTTGTCCCAAGGCTTTGGCCCGGATTTCACCAGCCGCTGGATGATGTTGGTGGCGGCCGATGCAGCCTTCGACACTTCGACGCGCACCGGCGCGTGCAGGAACTTCTCGGTGAGCTTGGTGATCTCCGGCGGCATCGTCGCTGAGAAGAACAGCGTCTGCCTGGTGAACGGGATCATCTCGCAGATGCGCTCGATGTCGGGGATGAAGCCCATGTCGAGCATGCGGTCGGCCTCGTCGATGACGAGGATCTCGACGCCATTGAGCAGGAGCTTGCCGCGCTCGCGATGGTCGAGCAGGCGGCCGGGAGTCGCGATCAGCACGTCGGCGCCGCGCTCGAGCTTCTTGTCCTGCTCGTCGAAGGACACGCCGCCGATCAGCAGCGCGATGTTGAGCTTGTGGTTCTTGCCGTATTTGACGAAGTTTTCCTCGACCTGCGCGGCTAGCTCGCGCGTCGGCTCGAGGATCAGCGTACGCGGCATGCGGGCGCGGGCGCGGCCCTTTTCCAGCCGGGTGAGCATCGGCAGGACGAAGGACGCCGTCTTGCCGGTGCCGGTCTGGGCAATGCCCAGCACGTCCTTGCCGAGCAAGGCGTGCGGGATAGCACCAGCCTGGATCGGCGTCGGCTCGGTGTAGCCGGCATCGGTAACTGCGGAAAGGACCTTCGGCGACAGGCCGAGGTCTGCGAAGGTCAACGCTTCTTGAGCGATCTGGGTGTCTGAGGACAAGTTTGGCTGTCTTTGGCTGGTTCGGGGGCGCAACATAAGCAGTCGCGGCAAGCGCCGCGCGCCTGCAAGATTGGTATTGCAGGTAGGCGCAAGCCTACGATTTGTCAACACAAACGGGCGGCATTGGCGCGATTGTGAAGTCGTAACCTTAATCGCGATGCTTAATTTGCGCAGTGGCTGCTGCGCCGGCTCAGTAGCGGAACTGTTCGGCGAGAATGCGCTCGTTCCACGAATGGTTGGGATCGAACAGCAGCGTCGCCGTCGCCGTCGGCGATTCCCTCACCGTGACCGTCGTCACCGCCTTGACCTCGGTGTGGTCGGCGGCGGCATTCACCGGCCGCTTTTCCGGCTCCAGAATGTCGAAACGCACGATCGCCTTGTTGGACAGCAGCGCGCCGCGCCAGCGGCGCGGACGAAACGGGCTGACCGGGGTCAGCGCCAGCAGCGGAGCGTCGAGCGGCAGGATCGGCCCGTGCGCCGACAGATTATACGCGGTCGAGCCGGCCGGCGTCGCAATCATAACGCCGTCGCAGTGCAATTCCTCCAGCCGCTCTTGCCCATCCACGGTGATGCGGATCTTGGCGGTCTGGTAGGACTGGCGCCAGAGCGCGACCTCGTTGATCGCCAGCGCCGAAATCGTCTCACCCTCCGCCGTCACCGCCTGCATCTCCAGCGGACGGATCGTTTCGGCGACCGCAGCCGCGATGCGCCCGGTCAAGCCGCTGGCGCGGTATTCGTTCATCAGGAAACCGATGGTGCCACGGTTCATGCCGTAGACCCTCTTTCCCGTGCTCATCGTCTCGCGCAGGGTCTGTAGCAGAAAGCCGTCGCCACCGAGCGCCACGACGATCCCGGCATCCTCGACGGATGCCTGGCCGTAGCGTGCCGAAAGGCTTTCCAGCGCTGCATTGGCGTCGGCTGTACCGGATGAGACGAAGGCGAAACGGCTGGCGGTTTTGCTCATGGCTCTCAACGACAACCGATTGGCAACGACCGATTGGTGGCGACCGGTTGCGGGGTCGCGCCAGCGCCGGGTTAGCATGGGCGGGCATTTCTGCAAAGGGAGGGAGGTGTCTTGAGATGGCGGCCAAACAGGCGCGCTCGCGCATCATGTCGGGGGACAAAATGATGTGATGGTTAAGACCTGCCTTAAACTCTCGTAAAGCCGTATCGATCATGTTAGCCGGCAGTGGATGGGCGGCGTGGGGCTAACCAGTCGAGGCCGATCTATTGCCGCTGGCACGCTTGATTATCGTCTTCCTGATGCTGGCAAGTTTTGCCCTGGCTTTCGCGGAACTGGTGCGTCAGTCGGAGGAAAAGAGTTTTAGACCCGAGCCCACGGCCTCACGCTGCGGCGACGCGGCGGGCACACCCTGCCCGCAAAGGGCGCTTTGACGCTACAACGCTAGTCCCTATCGGGCGAGCAGATGGCAGCCGGCCTGGCGCTTCTGCGCGAGATACTCGTCGACAAGCTGGCGATAGCGGATTTTGCCGAAGCTCGGGAAATGGCCGCCATGCACGACCGAGACATCGAGATCGCGCATGCGCAGCAGCGTTTCGACATAGTCGTCGATATCGGAGTGATAGACATCGTCGATCAGCGGGCCGTCATAGATGATGTCGCCGGAAAACAGGATGCCCGTCCTGTTTTCGTAGAGCGCAATGCCGCCGGGTGAATGGCCGGGCGTATGGATGACCTCGAAGGTACGGTCGCCAAGATCGACGATGTCGCCTTGTTCGAGCAACCGGCCGGCTGGTGCGGGTAGGATCCGGTAGCGATTCGTGTCCCAGCCTTGCGGCGTGCCGTCGAACATCTCCTCGGTGGCATAGCGGTCGGCAACCGTCCATTCGTTGCGCGGGTCGGCGAGGATCTCGGCCTCGGCCGGGTGCACGCAGCGGTCGGGAAATTCGTGATGGCAGCCGATATGGTCGAAATGCGTGTGGCTGGCCACGCAGGTGAGCTTGCGTTCCGTGACCAGCGGTACGTGGCGGCGCAGGCTGAAATGGCCGAGGCCCGTGTCGAACAGCAGGTCGCGGTCGCGGCCCCGCACATGCCAGATGTTGCAGCGGAAGAACGGCTTGATCCACGGCTCGTGGATCAGCGTCACGCCATCGCCCATGCGGATGCTTTCGTACCAGTGGCCGGCGTCGATGATTGGAAGCGTGCTCATGTTCAGTCCGCAAGCAGGATGACGTCGCCAGCATCGCACGATACGGCGACAACGTCGCCCGGCTGGACGGCCGATGCGGAGGGGACCTTGGCGATGAAGTGCAACGCCGGGTCGGTCGTGGAGGTTCCCAGCACGCGCTTGAAGCTACCTTGGAAGACGACGTCGCTGACCTTGGCCATGCCAAGCGCTACAGGGCCGCTGGCAGCGCCGAGGACAAGATGCTCAGGCCGGACGGCCAGCGCAACCGTCGAGCCGGCCGGCAATGTGCCAGCCAGCGAGAGCGACCCAAGCTTCGTGGTGACGGTGATTTTGCCGCTCTTCGCCTCGGTCACTGTTCCGGAAATCAGCGTGCTTTCGCCCATGAAGGTCGCGGAAAAGCGCGTCGCCGGCCGTGCATAGACGCGCTCTGGTGGCCCTTCATCCTCGATGCGCCCGTCATTCATCACCACGCAATGGTCGGCCAGCGCCATCGCCTCTTCCTGGTCGTGGGTGACGTGGATGAAGGCGGTGCCGACACGCTTCTGGATCGCCTTCAACTCGTCCTGCATCTGCCGGCGCAATTTGAGGTCGAGCGCACCGAGCGGCTCGTCGAGCAGGAGCACCGCCGGCTCGACCACCAGGGCGCGCGCCAGTGCCACGCGCTGCCGCTGCCCGCCGGAAAGCTGGTGCGGCTTCTTGTCGAAGGCGGTGGCGAGGCCAACCAGCGCCAGCGCCTCGCGCGCCCTTGCTGCCCGGGTTGCGCCATTGACACCCTGCATGCGCAGGCCGAAGCCGACATTGCTGCCGACGCTCATATGTGGGAACAGCGCATAGTCCTGGAACACGGTCGTCGTCGGCCGCTTCGCCGGTGGTACTGCGGTGCAGTCCTCGCCGCGGATCAGCACCTTGCCTTCGCTCGGCATGACGAAGCCGCCGAGAATGGACAAAAGCGTCGTCTTGCCGGAGCCGGACGGCCCAAGCAGGATCGTGTAGCTGCCCGGCTCGATCGTCAGCGAGACGTTCTTCAGCACCGTGTGCTGGCCGAAGCGATGCGAGACAGAGCTTATATCGACCAGTGGCGCCGTCATGCCGGCTTCCTCCGCAACAGCATCAGTTCGAACAATACCACCAACACGATGGAGACGGCGAAGACCAGCGAGCCGACGGCGTTGGTCTTGGGATTGAGACCGGAGCGCAGCAGGTTCCAGATCTCGACAGGCAGCGTCGTGTCGAAGCGCGTCAACAGGAACGAGATGACGAATTCGTCCCAGGAGAAGGTCATCGACAGGAAGAAACCGGCGAAGATCGCCGGCGCCATCACAGGCACGGTGATCAGCAGCAGCACCTTCCATTCGGGCGCGCCGAGGTCGCGCGCGGCGCGCTCGATATTGATCTGGTGGTCGCCCATCTGACTGTAGACGATGGCAAAGCACAGCGGCAGGTTGATCACGACATGGCCGATGCCGGCGGCAAGAAGCGACTTCGGCACGCCGGCCCAGTTGAACAGCACCAGCAGCCCCATGCCGATGATGAGATAGCTGACGGTCAGTGGCAGCGTGATCAGTCCACGCATCAGGCCCGAGCCCGGCAAGGCGAAGCGTGCAAAACCCCAGGCCGAGAGAAAGCCGAGCGTGACGGCGACAGCCGAAGAGAGGACGGCAACCAGCAGCGAGTTGACCAGCGCCGAGGTGAGCCGCGTATCGGCGAGCACGGCCTCGTACCAGCGCAGCGACGGCCCGGTGAAGGGCGGGATCGGAAACGACGTCGCCTGCAGCGAAAACAGTATCAGCACAACCACCGGCAGGAAGATGAAGCCGTAGATGGCGATGGCGTAAAGGCCGGAGACGAGGCGGATGAGAGCGCGCATGGTCAAGCCCGCTCGATCTTCAGCCAGCGGGCGCAGGCGAGATAGGCGATGGTGACGACCGCCATCAGGATGATCGACAGCGCCGAGGCGAGCGGAAAGTCGCCGCGCCGGCCGATCTGCATCATGACGAGCTGCGGCATCAACAGCTCATTGTTGCCGCCGAGGATCTGCGGTGTGATGTAGTCGCCGATGCACAGCACAAAGGTGAGGAAGGCGCCGACCATGATGCCAGGCAGCGTCAGCGGCAGAACGACATGCAGGAATGTCCGGATCGGCCCGGCGCCGAGGTCGGCTGCGGCCTTGCGGTAGCTGGGGCTGAGCTGCTTCAGATTGGCGAAGATCGTCAGCGTCAACAGCATGACGAAGAAATGCACGAAGCCGGTGACGGTCGCTAGCCGCGTATTGGCAAGCTGCAGCGGTTCGCTGAACAGCCCGGAGCCGGTCAACGCGCGGTTGACGACGCCGTTCTGCGCCAGCACCAGCAGCCACGAATAGGAACGCACGACATAGGAGGTCCAGAACGGCAGCACCGCCAGCATCAGCGCCAGCCGCTGCCAGCGCTCCGGCACCTGCTCGGCCAGGATCCAGGCGAAGGGATAGGCAAGCAGCACCGAGATCACGGTGACGATGGCCGTGACCTGCAGCGAATTCACCATCGCCTGCCAGTAGGATGGATTGGCAAAAAACTGGCTGTAGTTGGATAGCGTGAAGCCGCCGCCTTCATGCGCCGTCAGGCTGGATACCGCCATGGCGACGAAGGGCAGCACGAAGAACAGCAGCGTCCAGCCGAGCGCCGGCGTGACCAGCGCCCAGGGCAGGGCACGCCCGCCCTTGCTGGAAAAGTTCACGACCGGCAGCCGGTCATTGCGCCTGCAGCATTTCGGTCCAGACGTCCTGCATCTTCTTGTCGAGATCGGCGTTCGGCGCCGGATAGGACTGGGCGCGGGCAAGGAACTCCGGCTGCTCGTCGAAGCGCAGGATCTTCTTCTGCTCGTCGCTCAGCGCCGCTTTGGTGTTGGCCGGCATGCCCCAATAGCAGGACGAGGTGGCGAGCCGCGCCTGGCCTTCGGGGCTCATAATGTACTGGATGAATTTAAGTGCCAGGTTCTTGTTCTTGGAATCCTTGAACATTGCCAGCGACTGCGACCACAGCACGGCGCCTTCCTTCGGGATCGAGAAGTCGAGCGCCGGGTTTTCCTTGGCCAGCCCCGCCGTCACCCATTCGCCACCTCCGACCAGTATGTCGACCTCGCCGGTCGCCAGCGCTGTCTGGCTGGCGGTCACTTCGCCGACCAGCTTGGCATTGGCCTTCATTTTGAGCAGCTGTTCCTTGATGGCGGGAAGGTCGGCTTCGGTCAGTTCCGCCGTCTTCTTGCCGATCGCCAGGGCGGCCATGCCGATGACCGGCAGGTAATAGTCGTAGATGGCGATCTTGCCTTTGTATTTATCGCCGGTCAGCGCCGCCATCGACTGCATGTCGGCCGGGTCGACTTTGGTCTTGTTGTAGCCGATCGTGTTGTAGCCGAACTTTTCGGTGATGCCGTAGCGCTTGCCGTCGACCACGGTGGAGCTATCCATCTTCACCTGCGGAAACAGGTCGGCCAGCGGCAGCTTGTCTTCCGGCAGTGGCTCGAACAGGCCTTTTTCGACGCCGCGCGGTATGTCGATGCTGTCGATCACCATCACGTCCCAATCGCCGGGCTGCGATTGTTCGACGATCGCCAGGCCAGCGCCGGTGCCTTCGAACTCCTTGACATTGACCCTGACGCCGTTGGCCTCCTCGAAAGGCTGCAACAGCGCCGGATCGGCGTGATCGCACCAGATCAGCGCGTTGAGGTCCTGCGCCTGAGCGAGGCTGCCCGTCGCCAGCAGCAGTGCCGCCGCGGCACATGCGCTGTGGAGATGGCTCTTCAGAACCGAAATCGTATTCCTGGTAGTTGGATTGGGGGTCTTTGGATTGATGGACATCGAGTGTTCTCCCTTGCCTTTTTGGCTTGTGGCAAAAAATTGAACCAATTCTAAAATTGAGTCAATTCTGTTTTTGTGGCAAACAGCCGCTATGAGCGGATTGCGGGCAAGGCAGAAGGCGGATCGGCACCGCCGCATCATCGAGGCGGCAGCGGACCTATTCCGCGATGCCGGTTATGAAGGCGCCAAGATCGAGACCATCGCGGCGCAGGCCGAAGTCTCGGTCGGCACGATCTACAATTACTACCAGAACAAGGGCGACATCCTCGGCGCCATCGTCTCGCTGGAGGTCAACGAGGTGCTCAATGCCGGGCGCGGCGTCGTCGCCAACCCGCCGGCCAATGTCGGCGACGCGCTGGATACGCTGCTCGGCATCTATATCGAACATTCGCTGCATTATCTCAGCAAGGAGATGTGGCGGCAGGCGATGGCGATCTCGACGCAACTGCCGGACAGCCCGTTCGGCCAGGCCTATACCGCGCTCGACCGGGCACTGACCGAGCAGATCCGTGCGCTGATCGCCCGCCTGCAGGCGCTCGGCCTGGTGCGCCGCGACATCGACGGGCCGGCGCTCGGCGAACTCATCTTCAACAACATGAACATGATGTTCATCGAATTCGTGAAGCGCGAGGAGGCGAGAATTGCCGAACTGCGCACGGCGATACGCAGGCAGAACAGGATATTGGTGGCGGCGATTGGGGTTTGACTGCAGTCACCCAGCCGAAAGACCTGCCCGAGCGAGGGCTTCGGGCGCCGGCGTGACGTGCCCGTGCGGCTTGCAGTAGACGGGGTCGATCGCGTGATAGCCAAGCAGATGGCCGAGTGGCGCCAGGATCCCCAGCGCCACTCGCTGAATCGCAGGTGGCGGGTGCGTGAAGACGATCACGTCGGCAAATTCCCTGGCGATGACTGCTGCCTGAAGCGGCGAAGGCCTGCCTTTTTTGTCCACCTTGCCGGCATTGGCCAGGCCGAAGAGCATGCCAATCAGCAGCTCGAAACGGTTCGGGTCGATATCATCCGCACCTGGTGCCCGGTCGACTTCGACCAGGACATGCGCTTCTTCGGTTTTGCTGCTGTTCCACCAATCATGTGCGACGCCTGCTTCGATCGCGGCGGATTGGCCAGGCCCCAGAGACAAAGTCTTTCCGGCGATGCAAGCGTCGAGCCGGCCGCCGAGGACGGTAAACCGTTCCGTCAGGTTCGGGTGGAAGTGCTCGCCCACCACTGCGGCTCCCGGCCGAGCGGTCAGATGGGCGATGCCTGGCCCATCTCCGCGGTCTTCCGTGCCACGCAGGATGACAGCATATTCGCCGGTCACCTTGTTCTCGTAGACATCTCCACAGCGTGACATGGATCAGCTCGTGGGTTCATAGCATCAGCGCCGCCAACTATACGGTTGAAGGCATGGTGCTTCAACGACTACAGGCGCCGACGTTCTGTTAACACAGGCGCGACGCCCTACCGAATATGCTTTGGAGGCCGCGCTCGCGGAAACGGCACGACCGTCAGTGGCGCCTTGCGGAATTCCGCGATGGCTATTTCTTCAATCAGCGCGTCGAGGGCCTCGTTGACGCGTCGGCTCGTTTCATCCGCGCCGCAGAGGCGGTTTTGTGCGCACTCCAAAAGCTCGCGCGCCGCAGCGAAATCGCTTCGCATGACAACACCCTTTGGTTTTTGGCCCGCCGCACCGACATTGTCGGCGCGCTTAATTGAGCGAGTGCTAATATACACAGGAGCAATTTAATCGAATGGTACGAGATGGCCGAGGCCGGGAGAGCGGGCCGAAACGACGGCTCTGCAACGGCGAAGTCACGCCCGGGCTAAGCGTCTCCAGATATGAGATGCTAACTCGTTGTCTGGCGACAGATTTTGCCAGCAATTTCACGGAAGTTTCTGGTGACCTGACGAGCCCGACACGTACGCCCTAATACGATCTTGGGCGGCTTAGATATTCTCTGGCGGCGGCAATCTGGCGTCGATGCTCGCGAAGGAAGGCCGCACCGAAACAAATGGCAAAGGCCAGTACGGAAAGGCTTGTCGTTGCTCTTGATGCTGGATCGGGATCGGGACTTATCAGGAAACGGAAACCAAGCGCGAAGGCGAAGACGACAAGGCCGCCAAACATACCGTTGATGAAGGGGGCGGTCGTGCGTTTCTGCTCCAACGGAAACTCCCATGGTTTCCGATGGAGTATATGCGTTTGAACTGATGTGCCACCGATCCAGACGAGCAGACCCTGTGGAAATCGGGGATGACCAGATATCGATGCCTGTTGGGAAGTCCTCGCAAGGAGCCGTTGATTGCTGGTGCCCCCGGACGGAATCGAACCGCCGACCTTCGGTTTACAAAACCGCTGCTCTACCAGCTGAGCTACAAGGGCACGGCGCTCCGGTTACCATATTTGCTGCGCCAGTAAAGACAAAACTCCGTTTTCGGCTGCCGCGACCGCGCCGGTTCTGCCGTCAGGGCGTCCTGAAAACGGCCAATTCGCTTCCTATATTGATCGAAGGTGCAATCGCATCAGCGAGGCTGTCGCATGATCAGGTTTGTCATCATTCTCACGCTCGTCGTCGTGGCCTGGGTTCTCCTGGTGAAGCTCGTCAAGGATCTGAAGCGCGCCAATATCGACTGGACCGGCGTCACCACCATCATCGGCTTCATCGCGCTCGCCTTCTGGCTTCGCCATATCACCGGCATGGGCTGAGGTCTGCCGATTGTTCCGGTGAACTGTCGACCGGCGACTGTTCGTGGTCGCGGCTGACGCATCAGGCCGGGCGATTTCTCCCTTCGAGAAAAAATCCAAAAAGATCTTCGAACCTTTTTCCTTGTTGCGACGACTGACGGTCAAGAGGCGGTTGGGTCGCCTCTCACAACAAGGAGATCGTCATGTTCAAGCGCACCATCGTTTCCGGCCTCGTCGCCACCACCGTCGCCGCCGCCATGCTGGTTGGTACGGTTCAGCCTTCTGCCGCCCATCACAAGCACAAGCACCTCGGCATCGGCATTGCTGCAGGTGTCGGCGGCTTCCTGCTCGGCAGCGCGCTCGCCCAGCCGCGCACCGTCTATATCGAGGAAGACGGCGGCTCCTGGCATGTCCGGCGCTGCCTCAATCGCTACCAGAGCTACGACCCGTACTCGGACACCTATGTCGGCTACGACGGTTATCGCCATCGCTGCCACCTTTGAGAGCCACTACCGCCCGCTTTGAGAGGAGGTGACCGTTTCAGGCAACCGGAAGAAGGGGCACCCATTGCCCCTTTTTCTGTATGTCTGAGTTCCTATTCGAATGGTCGACTGCCAATGTCGGCATAGCTCATCATTTTTGAATTGGGCGCCGTCGACGAAACTGCCAATCTCCCCCTTGCGGGGGAGATGCCCGGCAGGGCAGAGGGGGGTGCTGCCCCGCACTACTTGTCAATAGATGACAGTCAAGCCTACGCCAATTCCCAGTTGGAGTGGCTGAACATCGACGTCGGCGATCCTTCGCACCCCCCTCTGTCCTGCCGGACATCTCCCCCGCAAGGGGGGAGATTGGATTGCCGCACGGCTTTCGCCAATCGCCAACACTGAAAACTGCCTTATCCCGCCGTTCGGCTCTTGCCGATGTACAGGGGTTTCCCAGCAGCCTAATCTACAAGCCGAACAGCAATCTACTGCCGAGCCGAAACAGGGAGAGGGCGCTTGGGCGAGCACGATCCGAACGAAGAGCCGATCGAGACGATTTTCCGCAACGGCACAATCACCACCGTCGGCATCCTGCTGGCGTTCTCGCTGGGCTTCATCACGCATTGGGCCGCCAACCCGATACCATGGGAAATCTATCACCTGGCCGCCGTCGTGCCGATTTTGATCGGCATTGCCCTGCAGATACGAGCGCTGCGGTTGCTGCTCGATATAACGTCTCTACAACGGCGCGTTTATGAACGCGCCAATCGCATCTTCATTGCCGGCCTCATCTTCACCGCCTGCGGAGTTGGGCTGGCGATGCTGCTTGATTTCTACGACCTATCGACCAAGAGCGCGGTGCCCGGGGCCTAGCTCTGGCCATCCTGGCAGATGTCGCACCATTCGGCGCTGGTCAGCGCTGCCATGCGCTCGGTTCGCTGCCAAGGCCGGGAGGGGTCGGCAGCCCGCCGATCATCCTCGTCACCTCCGCCGCCGCATCGCGCACCAACGGGCCGATCTCGGCCAACCGTTCCGGCGTGACGCGCACCGTCGGCCCGGAGACCGAAACGCCGCCAATCGGCTCGCCGAATTCGTTGAAGATGGCGGCGGCAACGCAGCGCATACCCGGATGCCGCTCCTCGTCGTCGACCGACCAGCCGCGCAGCTTGATCGTCACCAGGTCGCGGGCGAGAGCCGAGATGTCGGACAGCGTGTTTTCAGTGAAGCGCTCCAGGCCGGCTCGGCGCAGGATGGTGGCGACGCGTTCCGGCTCGAGATGCGCCAGCACTGCCTTACCGATGCCCGAGGCATGGAAGGAACTGCGCGTGCCCGGCCGGAAGAAGGCGCGGATCGCCTGGTGTGTTTCGACCTGGCTGACGAAGACGACGCAATCGTCCTCGGCGACACCGAGATTGGCGGTCTCGCCGGTCTTCTCCATCAATTCCTGCATGACGATGCGGGCGCGATCGACCAGCTTGCGGCGGCGCAGGAACGCCGCGCCCATGCGATAGGTCTCGACGCCGATCGACCACAGCTGGTCGGTGCCGTCGAACTCGACCATGCCATGGTTCTCCAGCGTCGTCAGCATGCGGTAGGCGGTGGATGCCGGCAGACTGGAGCTGGCGGCGATCTCGCTCAGCGACAGGCCACTGCCGTCGGCCACGATTGCCAGGATGCGAAGCGCCCGGTCCAGCGACTGCACCGAAGCGGCCTCGGACGGTCCGTTGAAGGCGCGCGGCCGGCCGCGCTGGCGTTTTTCGGTGGTTTCCATGGATCCATTCTTCCCCTGTTCGCCCAAGCAAGCAATGAAAAAGTTTTTCATCGATTTGCGAAGCGAATTCATGGAAAACAGAAAGGCCAATCAATTCAATTCACAAGAGCCGCTCTCTAGAAATGAAAAAATATTCTGAAAAAATTGAAAAATAGTCGGCGCACTGGCATCATCGGCCATCAACAATTCCGTGGAGGCTGACATGGCCAAGATGCGCGCAGTCGACGCAGCGGTTCTCGTCCTCGAAAAAGAAGGCATTTCCTGTGCCTTCGGCGTGCCGGGTGCTGCGATCAACCCGCTTTATTCGGCGCTGAAGGCGAGGGGCAGTATCCGCCACATCCTTGCGCGGCACGTCGAGGCGGCTTCGCATATGGCCGAAGGATTTACCCGCGCCAGATCGGGCAATATCGGTCTGTGCATCGGCACTTCGGGTCCCGCCGGCACCGACATGATCACCGGCCTCTATTCGGCCGCTGCCGATTCCATCCCGACCCTCTGCATCACCGGGCAGGCGCCGCGGGCTCGCCTCAACAAAGAGGATTTCCAGGCTGTCGACATCGCCGCCATCGCCGCGCCCGTCGCCAAATGGGCTGTTACCGTCATGGAACCCTATCTGGTGCCGATGGCGTTGCAGAAGGCGTTCCATCTGATGCGCTCGTCGCGGCCGGGGCCGGTTCTCGTTGATCTGCCGGTCGATGTGCAACTGGCTGAGATCGAGTTCGACATCGATGCTTATGAGCCGCTGGTGCCGTTCAAGCCGGCAATGTCGCGCGCTCAGGCGGAGAAGGCCCTGAAAATGCTCAATGCGGCCGACAAGCCGCTGATCGTCGCCGGTGGCGGCATCATCAACGCCGATGCGTCGGACCTGTTGATCGAATTCGCCGAAGTCACCGGCGTGCCTGTCATTCCGACGCTGATGGGCTGGGGCGCGATCCCCGACGACCACCGCCTGATGGCTGGCATGTGCGGGCTGCAGACCTCGCACCGCTACGGCAATGCGACGATGCTCGAAGCCGATTTCGTATTAGGCATCGGCAACCGCTGGGCCAACCGCCACACCGGTTCGGTCGACGTCTACACCAAGGGCAAGAAATTCATCCACGTCGATATCGAACCGACGCAGATCGGCCGCGTCTTCGCGCCGGACCTTGGCGTCGTCTCGGACGCCGGTGCGGCGCTTAAAATGCTGCTCGACGTCGCCACCGAATGGAGGACGGCCGGGAAATTGCGCGACTGGTCGGGCTGGGCCGGCGAATGCCGGCAGCGCAAGAAGACGATGAAGCGCAAGACGCATTTCGACCAGGTGCCGCTGAAGCCGCAGCGCATCTACGAGGAGATGAACAAGGCGTTCGGCCGCGACACCACCTACGTCACCACGATCGGCCTGTCGCAGATCGCCGGGGCGCAGTTCCTGCATGTCTACAAGCCGCGCAACTGGATCAATTGCGGCCAGGCCGGGCCGCTCGGCTGGACATTGCCGGCGGCGCTCGGCGTTCGCGCCGCCGATCCGGACCGTACCATTGTCGCACTTTCCGGCGATTATGATTTCCAGTTCATGATCGAGGAACTGGCAGCCGGCGCGCAGCACAGACTGCCCTACATCCATGTCGTCGTGAACAATGCCTATCTCGGCCTGATCCGCCAGGCGCAGCGCGGGTTTTCGATGGATTTCGAAGTCAGCCTGGCCTTCGAGAACGTCAATCGACAGGGCGATGCCGAAGCTGGCTACGGCGTCGACCACGTCGCTGTCGCCGAGGCGATGGGCTGCAAGGCCGTCAGGGTGCGCAAGCCGGAGGAATTCGCCGGTGCCTTCGAGGAGGCGCAGCGCCTGATGAACGAGCACCAGGTTCCGGTTGTGCTCGAATTCATCCTCGAGCGCGTCACCAACGTTTCGATGGGCACCGAAATCGACAAGATCACCGAGTTCGAGGAGCTTGCCGAGCATCACGAAGACGCGCCGACGGCGATCGTCATGCTCGACTAGCTGTTTTATGAGGAATTACTGCCATGCCACGGTTTTCAGCCAATCTTTCGATGCTCTTTGGCGAGCACGACTTCCTCGACCGCTTCGATGCCGCCGCCCGAGCGGGCTTTAGGGGTGTCGAGTATATCGGTCCCTATGACCATGCGCCGGATGTCGTTGCGGCAAGGTTGAAGCAGAACGGGTTGACGCAGGTCCTGTTCAACCTGCCTGCCGGTGACTGGGCCAAGGGCGAGCGCGGCATCGCGATCCTGCCGGACCGCATCCCGGAGTTCCGGCAAGGCATTGCCAAGGTCGTCACCTACGCGCACGCGCTGGGTTGCGAGCAGGTCAATTGCCTCGCCGGCATCGCGCCGCAGGGCGTCGATCGCTCCGTGCTGGAAGACGTCTTCGCCGAAAATCTGGCTTTCGCGGCGGAAAAGCTGGAGCAGGCCGGCATCCGGCTGCTGATCGAGCCGATCAACACCCGCGATATCCCGGGCTTCTTCCTGAATTACTCGGACCAGGCGCTGGCGCTGATCGACCGCGTCGGCTCGAAGAACCTGTTCCTGCAATACGACATCTATCACATGCAGATCATGGAGGGGGATCTCGCCCGTACCATAGAGGCAAACCTCAACCGCATCGCCCATATCCAGCTTGCGGACAATCCCGGCCGTCATGAGCCGGGGACGGGCGAGATCAATTTTCCTTTTTTATACAAGCACATCGACAGGATCGGGTACCCCGGCTGGGTCGGGGCGGAGTACAAGCCGAAGGGCGGAACGGAAGCCGGGCTCGGGTGGTTTCGGGACGGGGCCGGGCAGGGGAGTGCGGCGGCATAGACGCTACGGATCGCACGTCGCGTTCCTGCGCGCCCCCCCTCTGGCCTGCCGGCCATCTCCCCCACAAGGAGGGAGATTGGATGTCACCGCCGCTTTCGCCAATTTTCGAGGTCGGGAAAGTTTAAGGGCCGGAGCGCGAACTGCCGATCTCCCCACTCGTGGGGGAGATGGCCGGCAGGCCAGAGGGGGGCGCGACAGAACGCGGCCTCAACAAAAAGACGGAGAACAACAATGGAAACCATCGGCTTCATCGGCCTCGGCATCATGGGTGCGCCGATGGCGGGGCATCTGCTTGATGTCGGCTATCAAGTCGTCGCCAGCGACCACCGCTCGAAGCCGCCGGCCGACCTCGTCGCCAAGGGCCTGAAGGCCGTCACCGGCCATGATGCCGTCGCGCGTGCCGCCGACATCGTCATCACCATGGTTCCGGACACGCCGCAGGTGGCCGATGTGCTGTTCGGCGAGAATGGCGTCGCGTCCGGCTTGACCAAAGGCAAGCTGGTCATCGACATGAGCTCGATCTCGCCGATCGAGACCAGGGCATTTGCAAAAAAGATCAATGATCTCGGCTGCGACTATCTCGATGCGCCGGTGTCGGGCGGCGAGGTCGGCGCCAAGGCGGCTTCGCTGACGATCATGGTTGGCGGTGAGGAAAAAGCCTTCGAACGCGCCAGGCCCATCTTCGAGAAGCTTGGCAAGAACATCACTCTGGTCGGACCCAACGGCGTCGGCCAGACCACCAAGGTCGCCAACCAGATCGTCGTTGCGCTGACCATCGAGGCCGTCGCCGAAGCGCTTGTTTTTGCATCGAAAGCCGGCGCCGACCCGGCCAAGGTCAGGCAGGCGCTGATGGGCGGGCTCGCAAACTCGCGCATCCTGGAAGTGCATGGCGAGCGCATGATCAAGCGCACTTTCGCGCCCGGCTTCCGCATCGAACTCCACCAGAAGGACCTGAATCTCGCCCTTGAAGGCGCGAAAGCGCTCGGCGTCGCCCTGCCCAACACTTCAACGACGCAGCAATTGTTCAACTCGTGCGCGGCGAATGGCGGGTCAAAGGAGGATCATTCGGCGCTGGTCAGGGCTTTGGAAAGAATGGCGAACTTCCAGATTGGCTAGAGAGTTTGCTGGCTGCTGCCAGTCAATTTGAACTTACCGACATTGGCAGCTATCCGCTCAAGGGCTGGGACAAGCGTGCCGTTCTCGAACGCTTCGCTAAGAGCTCCGTCAACCCACCTTTCATCGGCCAAGTTGCTGGCGACCCGATAATGGATCTCTGTGACGTCCATGGAGGCCAGGGCTTCGGCGTTCTCCGGCAACCAACTCTCCCGGCCGGCGTTGACGTCGAGAAATTTTCCAAAATCGGCTGGATTCTCAAGGCCGTGGACAAGCTGGAATATGTCATCCATCACGGCGTGGTAGCGGTCGTTCGCCTCGTCATAAAACTCCGGCGGAGTGAGTGTTCTTAATGTGCCGATCGTACTCGCGAGAAGCGCGAGCCATTCTCCCTGGTTTGAAAACGCCTTTAACATACCAATCGCTCGATCAATCCGCCGAAAGAAACTTCCTCGCCGCATAAAGCGCCACCGCCGCCGCATTCGACACGTTGAGCGAGCGGATGGCGCCGAGCATGTCGAGCCGGGCCAGCGTCGTCACCGTCTCGCGCGTCTTCTGGCGCAGGCCCTTGCCTTCGGCGCCGAGCACCAGCGCTATTCTGTCGCCGGAAAAACTCTTTTCAAGCTCCGCCGGTCCATCCGAATCGAGACCGATGGTCTGGAATCCGGCATCGTGCAGCTGGCCGAGCGCATCGGCGAGGTTCTTTACCTCGATTTGGTCGATATGCTCGAGCGCGCCGGAGGCCGACTTCGCCAGCACGCCGGATTCCTGCGGGCTGTGGCGCGCCGTGGTGATCAGTGCGCCGGCACCGAAGGCCACCGCCGAGCGCAGGATCGCGCCGACATTGTGCGGATCGGTGATCTGGTCGAGCACCAGCACCAACCTGGTGTCGCCGAGCGCATCGAGGCGTTTCGGTTTCAGCGGCTCGGCCTCGATCAGCACGCCCTGGTGCACGGCATCCGAGCCGGTGACCTTGTCGATGTCCCTGGGTTCGACCAACTCCGCCTTGAAGGGCAAAGCGCCGAGATCGGCGATTGCCAGCCGCTCGGCAGCGTTGCGCGTCACCAGCATTTTCTTGATCTTGCGGCGCGGATTGTCGAGTGCGGCCCGCACCGTGTGCAGCCCGTAAAGCCGCACCAGCCCGTCCGCCGCGTTCTCCCCGGGCGGCACCGGCTGGCGTGGCCTGAACGCCGGCGCGCCGCCGCTCTTCTCGTCGCGATGCGCGCGGCGCAGCTTGGCGTAGTGGGTATCTTTCGGGGTCTTCGATTTGTTATCGTTGCTCATGGCGGCCTCTATAGCCGTGTCGTCCGGCGATGGATACAGCTGCACAAGGTGCTTGTCAGGCGAGGTGCGAAATTCAGCGCTTTTTGCCGGGCTGTTGTGGTTGACAGTTTTGGGCGCTGCCGCCATAAGGCGCTTCGCGGAAGGGCTGCTTTGGCGGCCGCGACGCGTCGATGCCTCGTTGCATGGCTCCGGCGGCAGACTGGAGAGGTGCCCGAGTGGTTAAAGGGGACGGACTGTAAATCCGTTGGCTATGCCTACGTTGGTTCAAATCCAACCCTCTCCACCACTGCCGGCCCGGAAGCCCTGAAACGCAGAGCGAGCGTCGGAGCGTATCCGATGCTTGACTGAAAGGCGCGGGTATAGCTCAGTGGTAGAGCAGCAGCCTTCCAAGCTGAATATGCGGGTTCGATTCCCGCTACCCGCTCCAGCCATCCACTTGAAATCATTGATGAAATCGCTTTCCAAAAAATGCGCCGTGTCACGCGTGTCACTGGCGTGTCACTGTCTTAGCTTGGCCCGCGCCTCGGCCACTTTGCGGTTGTTGTCGAGATCGCCGTTGCGGACGTAGCCTTGCGTCGTCTTGGTGGTTGTGTGGCCGGCCATCTTGCGGGCCGATTCGAGATCGGTTGCGATCTCGGCTTCCGAAATCGCGCCGGCGCGGGTGTCCATCGACCAGACGCTTGCCGGCACCTTCGCCGCGGTCGCCACCTCGCGCCAGTCGGTGGCATAATAATTCTCCCGGTAGGGCAGGCCGGTCGCTTCCGAGACGATCAACGGTCCGAAGGCGGGCAGCTTGATGCGCTTCAGCACCATCTGCACCAAAGGGCATTTGCTGAGATCGTGCTCGGTCGCCGCCTTGTTCTTGGCGGTGATGGGCACGGTCAGGACATGGTCGGCGGAGATATCGGCCACCGTCAGCCCGCGCCATTTGGTGTTGCCCCGCACAATGCCGCCGGCATCGCCCACTTCCAGGGGAAGCCATTCGCCGATGATGTGGATGCGGCGCAGCGCCGTGTCCCACTGCAGCGCCTGCGTCAGCGCGATCGATGGGCGCTTCAGCCTGATCGCCGTGGCGCAGATGGCGAGCGCATGCCTGTATTCCATCTTGACGCGGCGCGGGTCCGGCGTGGCGAATTCCATCAAGGACAGGATCTCGCGCGCCTGGGAACAGCCAGCCAGGCGTTCCGTCGTGCCGAAGGACAGCACCGATCGCAGCTTACGGATGGCGCCATGCGCACGGCGCATGCGGCCCTTCGAACCCCATTGCTCGAACCAGCGACGGAAATCCGAGCCGACCAGGTTGCGCACCAGGCGCTTGCCGACGGTGTCGACGATGAGCCTCAGCGACGGGTCATAGTCGCGGATGCGCGTCGGGTGCTTCAATGCCTGATAGGGCGATTGCGGATGCGTCTTGTAGACCAACACCGCCGAGGCGACAGAACCGTCATATTCCGGGCTCTTGCCGTGGCCCTCCAGATCGGCGAGCAATTCATCGGTCCAGGCCTGGCAGATTTTCGAGATGGCATCGTCGACGCTTGTGACGTCCGGATGCTCAAGCAGGGCTTGGGCGATCGCTTCATCGGTGATCGGCCGCGGGCCGAGCGCTTTCGGCGCCTTCTTGCAGGCCCGCTGCGGCACCCAGTAGTGGGCGCGGCTGCCATCCGCCCTTGGCCGGTATTTGTAGCCGGGCCGGTCCTTTCGCTGTTCAGTCATTAAAATTTTCCTCTCCGTCCACGGCGGCGGGAATGCCGCCGGCACGGGAAGGAGAGTCCAAACCGGCGCGCCGGTCAAAGAAAACTTCGACGGAACGGCGATCGGTCTTGTTCACAAGCTCGTCGCGGCGTGGAAAATGGCGCGTGGCGCGCAGCCGGTCGAGCGCGCGCTCGGACAGGCCGAACCAGGCGCGCAGCTCCTGGTCTGTCATGAAACGCGGTACGAATCGCTCGTCCCGCTTCATGGCTTTGCCTTGCGGATGGCGTTGCCGCTGGTGACCATCTTGCAGCCGTCGGCGAACTCGACGCGGATCGAGTTGAAGCGAGCCAGCTTTGGTTGCCCGAAGCCCGGCAGCGCGAACGAGGCCGCGCCTGGCTTGCTTCGGGCCGTCACTGCACAGAGCTGGCCCTTGCGGCCGTGGCGATCCCAGCGATAGATATAGGGAAGGGCGATCAATCCGGCCTCCAGTCCCAAAAACCCTGCAAACCCTTGGCCGGCTGGATCGGCTCCAGCGGCACGATGTCGGTCAGCGGCCAAGCCCAGTTGGAATGTTCGTCGCGATCGCTGTCGTTCAGTTTCGCCCCGAATTCCGAAACGATGTCGAAGGAACGCTTCGGCTCGCCGAGCACGGCCGTGCCGAGGATCGAGGCGAGGGGCAGCGCGAAGGGGTTCGAATACCAGCGCTCGAGCATGGCCAGCGCCTCCGGCTTCAACGCCGTCGACCACGATTCGGAGGAGCGCAGGCGGACTATCAGGTCCGCCAGCTCGGCCTTGCGCACCGGACGGGCGCCGGCGTGAATGGCGATCCGCGTGCCGCGCAGCGCTTTTGGCGCTGGCCAGCCGCGAAACTCGTAAGGCTTGACGCCGGCGATGATCAGCGTCGCCCAGGGCTGCCAGATGGTGAGCGCTTTCATATAGCCACCTTCGGAAAATGGTAATGCTCGACGCCGTCGAGCAGGTTGCCGGAAGCGCCTTTGCCGACATGGCGAACGGCTACGAGCCTTTCGCCGTGGAAGCCGCAACCTCCGGCAAGGTTGAGGAACCGCGTAGCGCCTGGTCGCATCTGGTCGTCAACATGCGGAACGCGCCGCCAGTCGGGATCTTCGACCTGTCGATCGTAGAATGATGTCCAGGCGCCCCACTGCTTGAAGAAGAACGGCGCGCCGGCGGCCGTGCATTGGTCGCGGATTGATCTGGCCCAGTCCGGATGCATCGGCCGGGCGTTGTGGCCGCTCTCGCCGCCAACGATGATCCAGTCGAGGCGCGCTGAACGACCACCATGCGGGCGCAGCACTCCGTGCGTGCCGTTCAACGCGTCTATTTCGACGGGCGGATCACCGGGCTGGAGATAGCGGAAATCGATCGGTCCGAGCAGCGGCTCGGCCGAGACGAAGCGGATCGTCGCCAGCGTCGCCAGAAGGTCGGGCACGCGCTTGTCGGCGGAGGCCTGATCCTCGGCCGAGACGCCCAGCCAGACGTTCGGCAGCGGCAGCCATGGCGCGCGGCGGCCGAGGATCGGATGACAGACCTTCATCAACTCCGGGGTGGCTTCGAGACGGTGCGCGACCGCATTCATCCACAGGGCTTCGCGCTCGACATTTGCCATGTAGGCGCGCAAGCGCGCCGCGCGTTTGGTGAGAAAGATGAATGTGTGCTGGGGCGACAGTGCTGCGATGGCGAAGATATCGTCCAGCTCGGCGTCGCTGACAAAAGGCGCAAACAGGTCTGTCATCGAGCCGCAGAAGATGGTGCGCGCCGCCTTCCAGCGCAGCGGCGCGGTCAGCGTCTTCTCGTCGAGGAAGATCTCGATGTCGCGCTCATGGCCGGGCTTGTAGGCCAGGCCGGTGCCGAGGCGCAGGTTGAAGCCTTCGGCGTAGCAGAAGCGGCAGCCCTCGGAATCGTGGGTGCAGTGCCAGCCGACCTTGCCGGTGGCGCGGTTGCGCGCCCGAATCGGGTTCCAACTGGCGCCCTTGGTGCCCGGCCGCTGCGTCCACTCGATCGAGGTGCCGTCAGCCATTCTGGCCTCCCTGATCAACCAGGCCCCAGCCATACTCGCCGTCGACCAGGCGCGGCTCGATCCTGCCCTGCTCATAGAGTTGCAAAGTCGCTTCGAAGAGGTCTGGCGGCATCTCTGCGCGCGCGGCTGCAATGGCGCGTTCAGCAAAAGCGCCGGTGTCTTTGGGAGCGTCAGCCATTTAGCGCCTCCAGCGTCTTGCCATCGGCCGAGACGCGGAACTTCACACGGTCGGACCAATAGCCCATGTCGACGGTGATCCGCACGCCGTCGGCGGCGATCGGGGCGGACATGTCCGCGAGCGCCTTGGCGAATTCGTCCATCGTGTCCATGCAGGTTTCGTAGTCTTCGTCCCAGGCGAACCAGTTGGACGCGGCGATGCGGGCGGATGGCGGCAGGTCGACGGGCTGGACCGGCAGCGTCTCGGGCCGGAACATGTCGACGGTCTTGTCGTCGCGGGGATCGTCCAGCGACCAGGTGCCGTCGGGCATCAGCGTGATCTCGACGGAGCCGCGCGGTTCGTGCCAGACGAATTCAACGACCTCGCTCGGCTCCAATGTGGCGACGACACCGCCTTGCGGATCGTCGTCTTCATTGCGGATGATGGTAACGCCGGACACGGTCGGCGAAAGCCAGTCCTCGGCGCGAACGCGGCCGGGCGGCATCGATTCATCGAACAGGGCGGCTGGCCACCATTTGCGCGACGGGCGGAAGGTCGGAAGATCAAGCATCCTCTAAGCCTCCCCGCGATCGCGAATGCGTGTTTTCAGCGCGGATACGAAGTTCCAGAAGCCCTTCTCTGTAATGTAGTGGGTTTCAACATGCGGCCCGTGCTGGCGGCCGCCATGTTCTCGCCATAGCCTCCCTATGTCACCTTCGGTCAGTCGATTGGCCGAAGCCTCCGGCAGCGGCCCATGCTTCGGCTTGGCCGCCTGTTTGGCGCGGATCTTGTCGATCTTCGACCAGCAGCGGGTCAGCTCGGTCTCGCCGGCAATGTCCATGTCGATCTTGTGGGCGTTGCAGAGAGCGGCGAGCGTCACCGCGACGCCGCCGGCCTCCTGGTTAGGCTCGCCGATCGGACGCCCGAAGACATAGTCGACGAGCTGGTGCGCCTCGCTGGCGGTGCAGCCGAGCGCCTGGACCAGTTCGAGCGATTCCTCGAGGAAGCGATGGTTGCGTTCCATGCCGTCGGCGGCGATATCCGCGCCAAAGCAGGCGAGCATGAAGGAATGGACCCGGTCCTGGTAGCCGCCCTTCAGCGCCGCGCGGGCGTCGCGCGCCTCCTGCTGGTAGCGATTGTTGGCTTCCAGCAATTCGGTCACGCGATGGCCGACGTTCGCGTCGAACTGGTCGAGGGTGCTTTTGGCCTGCGTCCAGAAGTCGTCGGCGTCCGGGTTGGTGCGCGCACCCGTCGAGGGGTTTGGGGCAGGGTTTTCGGCCGTCATCTCTATACCCTCATTGGCATCAGGACGAAGAGCGGCTTCAGGCCGGTCTCGTCGGCGGTTTCCGGCTGGATCAGCGTCGGCGAGGCTGGGTCGCCGAGGCTGAACACCAGGCGCTTGCTTTCGCTGGCGTTGAGCAGGTCGAGGCAGTAGCGGCCGTTGAAGCCGATCTCGACGCTTGATCCTTCGCCATGCTCGATCGTGACTTCGTCATTGGCGCTGCCGGCGTCGGGATTGTTGGTGGTCAGCACCAGGTTGCCGCCAGCCTCGAAGGCGAACTTCACCGCGCTGCCGCGCTCGCTGGACACTGTGGTGACCCGGTCGACGGCGCTGGCGAGCGCTTCCCGCTCGACCGTGAAATGGTTCTGGTTGCCGGTCGGGATGACCCTGACATAGTCGGGAAAGCTGCCGTCGATTAGCTTCGACAGCAGCGCTGCCTTGCCGGTCTCGACGCGGATCTTCGTGTCCGACAGGCTGACCTTGACCACGCCCTTGTCACCCAACAACTGCCGGATCAGCCCGACCGTCCGGCGCGGGATGATGATGCCGGGCATGCCGGCGGCGCCCTCAGGCAGTGTCGCGGTGAACTTGGCCAGCCGGTGGCCATCGGTGGCGACGGCGTTCAGATAATTTTCGCCGGCATGCCAGTAGATGCCGTTGAGATAATAGCGCGTCTCCTCGCTCGATATGGCGAAAGAGACCGTGTCGAGCATGCGCTCGAACAGGCCGGCGTCCAGGTCGAAACTGTGGCTGAAGGTGCCCTCGCTCATCGTCGGGAAATCGGTCGACGGCAGCACCTGGATTTTGAACCGCGACCGGCCGGCGGTCAGCGTGGCGAAATCCTTCTCGGCCAGCAGCGCGATCTCCGCGCCCTCCGGCATCTTGCGCACGGCGTCGTGCAGGATCGACGCCGGCAGGGTGAAAGTCTCGTCCTTGCCGGCCTGGCAGGCAAGCGACGCGCGCAGCTCGCAGTCCATGTCGCTGCCGGTGATGGTCAGCGTGCCCGCCTTGGCATCGACGGCCAGCATGACGTTGGCCAGCACCGGGATGGTGGTGCGCCTCTCGACGGCCTTGCTGACCAGGCCGAGCGCGGGAAGCAAAGCTTCCCGCGCCATGATGATGGTGTTGGGCTTGCTCACGCCGCCATCTCCGGCGTGCCTTCATAGGTCGGCAGACCCGTCTTTTCCCGCGCCTCGCCGAGCACGTCGCGGACATGCTGGGTGATGAACTGGTCGGGCCGGTAGATCTGATAGAACCAGACGACCTTGCCGCCCGCTGGCCGGTAGCGCAGCCGCACCGGGATGCGCACCTTCTCGCCCATGAAGAACGGGGCGATGTTGAGCATGAAGATGCCCGGCACCTTCAGCGGCTTGCCGTCGGCTCCGTTATGCGTCTCCTCCCAGGCGATCTGGCCTTCGCCGCTCTGCAGTGTCGTCGAGGCCTTGACCTTGCTCTCGACATTGACCTGCAGGCCGCGCGACAACTCGACCAGCTGCGCCGGCGTGGCGATCGTGGTGGCGAAGTCGCGCTCGTACTGAAGCTTCTCGTCTTCAGTTGGCGACGACAGTTCGGCGACGCGATCCTCGAGGAACCAGGCGAAGTCGCCCTGGTCCATCTTGGCGCCATCGCCGGCCACCCATTTCTGCCATTCTTCCGACAGCGGGAAGGCATAGTGCACCCGGTGCTTGCCGAAATTGGCATGGCCTGCGTCAAGCTCGTGATAGTCGACGATCGTCGTCAGGGTCGGCTTGCGCCAATCCATGTTGGCGAAGATGGCGCTGTGCCCGGTCTGGTGGCGGACCGTCAAGTTGCAGAAGGCCTCGAAGGTCTGCGCCATCGCCTGGCCGGTCTTGCGGCTGGGGTACAGGCGGTACCTCTCGAACAGGCCAGACACGTCCTCGACACCGGGATGATCGCCGCGCTTGAGCGCGACGGGGATGACGTCCGGCAGGCCGGCCATTCTGGCTGCGTTGGTAAGGGTCGACAGCTCGACGCCTTCGGCTTTGGCGCCGAGCTTGGCTGCCGTGTCGAGATCGACGCCAAAGGGAGAAAGCAGTGCTTCGGCGGAAGTGCCGGCAGTATCGGTCATAGAGGTAATCCTTCGGGTTTGAGGGGCGAGGTTCAGGACTGCTGGCGATCGGCGGCCGCGCGCGGGCCGCCGAACATGTCGGTCTGCTGCGGATGCTCGGTCGACAGCGAGCCGTCATCCAGCACCCAATAGAAGGAAGAGCCGCGCGCCGGCTTCGGCCGCTTCGAATCGATCTCGCATGAAATGGTCGCCGTGCCGGCCTCGACCTCGAGATTGAGCTTGAGGGTGACGTTGCCCTTGATCTTGGTTTTCGGCCGGTCGCAGGACAGCTCCTTCAGCTTGGCCAGCGTCTCGGTGATCTCGGTCGACATGGCCGCGGCGACTTCGCCGCCTTCCAGCATGCCGATGATGGTCTGTGCATCGCGGATTTTCTTCATGGTGTCCTCACGGGCTTTTCTGCCCCCGCCCTTAAGCTTCGCTTCGCTCGCTGGCGGGGACCCCGAGCGCGCCTGCCGTCGAGTGTGACCGAACCGAAGGTGCCGGCAGGCTGGCCTCCGGACGGGGCGGGCAACGATGCCCGGCCCGCAGTCGCGGGCTAGAAGGGGATGTCGTCGTCGAGCTGCCGGCGCGCGATCACTTGCGCGTCAGCCTCGGTCAGCAGGCCGCTCAAGACCCTGATGGTCTCATGCGCACGGACGTTGCGATTGAGTGCGGCCGTCAGCTCCTGGTAATATTGCGAGAGGCGCGTTCTCGAGACGTTCGACCTCCGACTGCAACTGCAGGATCTGCTTTTGGTAGGCAGCATTGCCTTTGCCGCTGACGGCGATCTTGCGCGCGCGGTCCATTGCTTTGGCCTTGGCGACTGTAACCATAAGCGTTCTGCCATTGATCTTACGCTTGACGTGCGTCTGCATCGTCCACTCCTCAAAACGGGATTTCGTCGTCGAGCGTTTCGCGCAGGCCGGGCGACTGCTGGTCTGGAGACGGGCCACGCTCCTGGCGGCTCGATGCACCGCGCTGGGTGCCGTAATCGTCAGGGCTGCGCGCCGGATGATCGGCCTTGTCGAGCATCTGCAGTTCGCCGCGGAACTTTTGCAGCACCACCTCTGTCGAGTAGCGCGCGGCGCCCGACTGGTCTTCCCATTTGCGGGTCGAGAGCTGGCCCTCGACATAGACCTTCATGCCCTTCTTCAAATACTGCTCGGCGACCTTGCAGATGTTCTCGTTGAAGCAGACCACGGTGTGCCACTCGGTCTTTTCCTTGCGCTCGCCGCTGGTCTTGTCGCGCCAGCTTTCCGATGTGGCGATGCGGAAATTGACCACGCTGTCGCCGCTGTTCAGCCGGCGGATTTCCGGGTCGGCACCGAGGTGGCCGATCAGAATGACCTTGTTGACGCTGCCGGCCATCAGTAGCCTCCCGCCGCCTGGAGGCGGAGCAGCTTCGCCGTTTTCTTCAGCGTCGACGTGCATCCAGCCGGCCTACTACGGCGCGACATGTAATTCTTCGCGCCCGAGCCTTTCCAAATGACCGGGGTCCCCTTCGCGATCGGCTTGCGCTTCTTGCGGCTGACGGGCTGGCTGACCGGCGCCGAAAATTGCGGCATGATTGCTGGCATCGGTTGAAGTGCAGCCGCCGAGGCGAACATCGCCGCCGCCAGCAAGGTCGGCTTACCAAGTGAGAAGGCCATTAGGCAGTCCTTTCTTCGGGCAGGGTGATGAGCGCATGGCCGGCTGGCGCGTTCGGGTCTGGTGGCGTCAGCGCGGCGATCTGTGCCTCGATGTCGGCGATCAGATCCTTGCGCAGGCTGGCGGCGAACGGCGCGGCGAGCATGATCTCGCTCGAATTATAGAGTTTTTCCCCGATCAGCAGGCGCAGCGGCTCATTGGCGCGCAAGCGCTCGACGGTGTCGTGCCAATGGCGGATCGCGGCCTCGCTCATCAGATGAAGCCCTTCGACAGCGCCAGCCATTCCGGCATGGTGACGACGACGAGGCCGCCCGGCTTCTTGACCATCTCGATTTCGGAAACCGGCACCCAGACGGCCTTGGCGTCGTCCCCAGTTTCGGAGACGCGCACGGCCTTGCCGGTTGTGGCGTGCAGCGCCAGCGTCAAGTCGATCAGGTCGGAGCGGCCGCTGGTCATGCCGCCCTCACCACAATGCCGAGATAGCGATCAAGCCGGTCGAGGAAGGCGATCTCGGCCTTCATCGCGCCCCATGGTTCGATCGCTCCGGTCAGCCTTGGCGCCGACGCCACCTTGGGCAAGCACTTCTGGTCGGCCTTGGGCCCGAACAGGGCATGGGCTTCGGCGACCAGCATGCGATCGTCCATGTCCTTGACCTGGCGGACATAGAGCGGCATGCGATTGATGTCGGGCAGCCTGGCGGCTTCATAGATGGCGAGATCGATGCAGCGCTTCACCTCGCCGATCGCGCGATGGACGAGCTTTTCTATGAAGGCCGGGCGATCGAGCTTGGCTTCGGCGGCGAGTTTCGCCACCTGGTACTGGATCAGGTCGACGGCCGGCCGCGTCACATCGCCGAACGGATATTCGTGGCCGTCATGAATGACGAAATAGCCGGCCAGCACGCTGTCGCCGGTCTCGCGGAAGATGGCGTCCGCGCCCATCACCGAATGCTGCGCCACCGAATAGGCCGCACAGCGATAGATGCCATTGAAACGCGCGATCTTCGACAGCGCATTGGCCATGTCGGCGAAGTCGATGTCGGCGGCGGTCGGGCTGACAAGGTTGAACGCCGACCCGTCAGGCCGGAAGGCCGGGACAATTGAAGGAATGCGGTTGGCCGATTGCTTCACTGGGACACCTGCGGCAGCGCCTGTTCGACCGCCTTGATCACCGTTTGGCGGCTGGCCGGAAAGATCGGCAGCCGGTCCAGATAGGCGGAGAGCACCTTGAGGCAGCGCTCGCGCTGGCCGGACCACGGGTCGAGCACAAGGGCGGCGCGTGCCGTGCAATAGCGGCCCCAAGCCACGAGCAGTGCCTGTGTCTCCTTGGTGTCGCGCGGCAGCGGCGGCCGGTTCGGCAGAGGCGCGCGCGCCTTCTCGATGATGTCCGCCATCAGGTCGGGACGGCTGGTCAAATGGCGCACGCTGGCGTCTGTAGCGAGTTTCGCCGCGGCATCCTTGAACTCGACGATCTCGGCCCAAGTGAAGCCGGCGCCGATCAGATCCTTGGACCGGACGCCGCCGCCGACCGAAAACAGATCGCGCATCGCCTCGGCCATTTCGCGGCAGCGCGGATGCGCATCGTCGGCATCCTCGGGAAAGATCGGGCGCGTCTGCGTTGAGCGAAAGTCAGCTTGGCTAAGCATAACAATTGGCCTCCTGGGTACGTGCCATTGCGGAATGAAGTTCTGCCTGCCGGGCAAGCGCAGCCTGGTCTTCGAACCGGCCCTCGATGCCGGTGATGATCGTCGCGAGCTGGTCGTCGGACAGGCGGTCGCGCCAGTCGGTCCAGTCGCGTTGAACGCCGGGCATGGTGTCGTAGCCGAGGCATTCGAGCGTCTCGATCAGATCGCGCCTTTCGGCCGACATACCCTCAGGATGCTCGCCGACGTTCATCGGACGGCACCGAAGATCACGGCGGCGCAGAACAGGATCGCTGTGACCGCCGCCAGCGAGGCGAGATTCTTGGCCAGCGAGTAATCCTCGTGATAGCCTCGTGCGCGCTGCAGGCGCTCACCTTCGATGACGCCGAGATTGCGCGGGGGGACAGGATGCGACCATTGATACTGGCGGCGACGCTGGTGGCGGCTTGGGCCGGACAGGGGCGAGCAGACGATCCTTCCGTTCTCGGCCGGTCTGGCATGGAACGGGTCTACGTTTGGCTGGACTACGAATCGTGGAGCGAAGGGCTGGCGCTCATTCGGGCCGGTGTGCACGAGACCGACCCGCAAATGGTCCTTCGCCTGATGGCGTGCGTTGCCAGCAAGGGCGACCACGCGGTTGTCATCGGGCGTCCTTCCCTTGCGGCAAAGACCATCCTCGTCATTGACGGCGCCCAAAAGGGCTGTCGCGGTTTTGTGACCGACGAGGATCTTGGATTGCGATGACACTGAAGCGCTCCACCGAATGTGCGATGGGCAAAGTGTGAATTACTCACATCGAAGTGTCAAGCGTAAATGTGATAAACTCACACTTCAAAATGCGGGAGTGAGAATCATGCGGGTTTTATGGGGCCCGTTTGCGCGGCTTGGCGATTAGCACGGCCGCCAGTTCGCTCGCCAGATCGACGACCTTGGCGCGCTCCTCATCGTCGAGCGGCGCAAGGTAGGCGGCGATGACCTCTCCGAACTGCGAGGCCAGATCCTCTCCGAACGACCGCTCCAGCCTGTCGACCACCTCCCGGTTGAGGCTCTTGCCGCCGCGAACCGCCTCAAGCCGTGCTTTGAGTTCGGGCGGCAGGCGGACATGGAAGCTGGGGCGTAACGGTCGGGACATGACCCCGACTTATCGCCGAAAGGTCAAGTGTTCGAAATGGTTCCAGATTTTGTAGAAAACTGGTACTAGTTTCCCCGCTATTCACAGGGCATCGTTACAGGTTGAAACAATCTGGTGATCATTCAGCAATGGTTGTATGCGTACCGAAATGGGACACTGGACGGCGTGAAAAAACTGATTTGACAGCCTAGAGGAAATTGTTCCTAACTTCACTGCCGTTCGGTTTGGGAGAAGAGACAAGTGATCCAGTACGAATCGCGCGAAGCTGCGGGCGATCAGGCAATGGACAAATTGCGAGCGATCGCGACATCGCCTCAATCAAGAGCAGCGACGATCTCCGAGCGCATTGCCAGGGACACGCGATCAATCGCAGAGGCGATGAGTGAAATCCATGGTGGGCACTGGCGCGTGCTTATCGATCACGATGTTGGCGTGGTGGCGGTTTCGCGGGATTTCTCGGTGCCGCTCGGCTCGCCCAGCGCGAATCTGGCATAGGTCAGCACGGCGGCCTGGACCTCCCGTGGCGCCGCCGCCAAGCGCATGAAAATCTCGCGCAGCTCGTCGCTGCCGTCTATATCCTGCGGTGAGCCTTCGCCGGTGATGAGCCAGGCTTCCCTGACCCTGTAGGCGCGGGCATAGTCCTTGACCGCGCGGGTGATGCCGGTCCGACCGCTTTCGTGCTGGATGTAGGTGTTGTAGTTAAAGCCGAAACGCTTCGCGGCGGCCTTCGCATTGTCGAAGCCGCGCATCTCGCGCGCCTGGCGCAGCCGCGCCGCCTGCTCGTCTACTCGGGTTACATCCGTCATGGCGTGACTTTTTCACATTTCTGGTGTGAGTTTCTACTTGACAGATTGATGTGACTTTCTCACACTATCGGTCATGATGGATCATTCGTTCGAACTAGAGACGGTTGTCGACGTGGTCGCCCTGCGGGGCGAGCTCGGCTGGACGCAGCAGCAACTCGCCGAGCATTGCGGCGTCGACCGCTCGACCGTCTCCACCTGGGAGACGAGGCCGCCGACCAAGGGGCCGGCGCTGATCCTGTTGCGCCAACTCCAGGCGTCGCTTTCCGATGCTGCTCGCCCCGGCGGCGTCGCGGCCGGTCCCGAAAAATTCCCCCAAGCCGGGACCGGCCACCCTCTTTCTAGCGAGGCGGCCGAATGACCGCCGTCCGCTGCTCGCCTTCACTGACCTTGTTGCAGCCGCCAGCGGAGCCGGTTCGCCAGTTGCCGGCGCCGACGCTGCGCATGTTGAAGCTGCTAGCCGCCTTTGCCTGCGAGCATCCTGCCGACCTTCTGGCGCGCTTGTTGCGTGATGAGGCGCGGCGGACGCTGCGTTTGCCGAGGGAACCGCCGTGAGGCTGTGAATGCGGGTTTTCATGCCCGTGAGTTGAACCGCTTTCCACCTCGTCCCGCCATGGGAAATGCAGACAGCATTTCCCGCGCCGGGAAAACTGTGCCCGGAGCCCGACATGGCCGAAATTTCCAGTCAGTGGTTTTACCGCCTCAAGGCAGCGCAGCGCGACCTGATCGAACGCTGCGGCACGATCGAGCGCGCCGCCGCCATCGCGTCGTTGTCGAAGAGCCAGATGGGCCGCTTCAACAATGCCGGCGATCCCGAGCTGATGCCGCTGTCGGCGGTGCTTTTGCTCGAGGCCGAGTGCGGCACGCCGCTGGTCACCAGCGTCATGGCCGAATTGAACGGCCGGCGACTGGCCGATGCCGATGCGGCTGGTGCTGCCAACGCCACGATGATGGCGGCGCATGCCGATGTCGTCGTGCAGTTCGGCGAGCTGATCGCCGCCGCCGCTATGGCCTTCGCCGATGGCCGGCTGACGCCGGCCGAGCTTGCCGGCATCGACCGCGGCGCGGCGAAACTGGAAATCGCGATTGCTGAACTGCGCAAATCGGCGGCGGCGGCGCGCGGCGCCGGCGGCCTCAGCATTGTCAGCGGTGCGGCATGAGGCTCGTCAAGCAGTTGTTCCGGCACGATCCGGCAAACGGTGTCTGGGGCGATTGCGCCCGCACCGTGATCGCATGCCTTTGCGACGTGCCGGCCGAAGAGGTGCCGCACTGGCACGAGGACCTGTCCGGAGCTGAGCAATCAGCAAGACACGACGCCTGGCTGCGAGAGCGGGAAATCCTGCGTATTTCGATTCCGGTAGTAGCCGATGCGCTGGAAAAGGCCCTCGAATGGGGCGCGTACTATAGCCGGGGAATGGCCTACATCCTCGCCGGCAGGAGCCGCAATGATACCAATCACGTCGTGATCTGCCGCGGGCAAGAGATCATTTGGGATCCTGCCATAGATGACAGCGGCGTCGTAGGGCCGTGTTCCGACGGCTACTTCTGGTTCGAATTTCTGGTTCGGCCGCTGGAGGGGGCATCCGGCATGAGCGAGTGGTCCGCCGAAGATCTGCAGATGCTGCGCGATCTGGCCGGCCAAGGGCTTTCTGCCGCGCAGATTGCCGCTCGCCTGCCGGGTCAGCGCAGCCGCAATGCCGTCATCGGCAAGCTGAAGCGCGGCAAGGGCACGTTTGGCGCATTGTTGGGCCAGCCGAAGAACCATGCGATCGGCCGGGCCACGCCCAAGACCGAGAAGCCGGTGAAGCGGAAGTATCATCCCGTGCGCCCGGTCATGGCGGTCACGCCGGCCTCGCCAGTCGAGCTTCTGTTCACTTCTCCGGATTGCACGCACTTTTCCAAGCCGATCGAGGTCGTTCCGAACCTGCCGGCGACGCTGCCAATCACCTTCCTGCAAGCAGTGATGACTGACCGGTGCCTGCACTATGCCGGCGCGCCCTACGATCCTGACGGGCCCGACATGCCGGTCTGCGGCGCCGAGCGGGCGGCGGAACCGCTGCATACGCGGTACTGCCGGCGTCACCTGATCGCGAAACGGCAGGTTGCGGCATGAACGCGCTTGGCATCCAAACTATCTACGGCACCGATGGCGAGTACGAGACGCCCTACATGACGCGCGTCTGGATTGGCCGCCTACGGTTGCACATCTTCCATCGCGGCGACGCCGACCCCGATCCGCACGATCATCCGTGGGATTTCTGGACCTTCCCGCTAACGAGCTATGTCGAGGACTTCACACTACGCATTCTCGACAGTGATCGCAGCCATGATGCGTTGCCGATGGTCGCCCTGAAAATGGGCTGGGTGACAAAGCGCAGACTAGTGCGCGCTTTTCGTATCCACCATCGCCGGGCAAATTATCTACATAGGGTGCTTGGCCGATTTTCTGGAAATTGGTGGCACGACTGGCCAGGTCGATTGCGCGGTCATCCACCTTTGCCATGTTTCGATGGACGCAAGATCGTCACCATCGTTTGGGTCGGCCGGCAGTCCAGAAAGTGGGGCTTCCTCCGCTACCGTGACGGCAACTGGTGCTGGACGCCGTGGCGAGAATACGTCTTCGGCGGCGGCAAGCATGCGCCGTGTGAGCCACGCGATGGGGGCGCGCAATGACACTCTCTGATCGGCCACGAGTTTACACGCTTTGTGGGAGTAGCCGCTTCCCTGAAGCTTTCCACTTGGCAAATGCTCACCTCAGCATGTGCGGCCACATCGTTATTTCGTTAGGCCTGTTTGGCCACGCTGATGAACCGCGCGGCTCTCGGTTCCTGACATCAGACGGTAACGAAGCCTCGCCCGAGAAGAGGAACTTGGATCAGCTTCATTTCCGGAAGATCGATCTCGCTGATGCGATTTTCGTGATTAACGTAGGCGGATACATCGGCTCTTCGACAAGGCGGGAGATTGCATATGCAGTATCCCAGGGTAAGGCCGTCGAGTGGCTGTTTGCGCCCACGACATCGGTCGACGGTGCTGCCGCATGACCGCGCATCCCGACTATGCCGAATTCCTCAAGGCAAAGGTGCGGCTGGCGCCGGCGCTTGGCTTCGACGTCGACCCGGCGACGGTGAACCCGCTGCTGAAGCCGATGACGCAGGCGATCGTGCCGTGGGCCTGCCGCGGCGGCCGGCGTGCGCTGTTCCTGCGCTTCGGCCTGCACAAGACATCGACGCAGCTCGAGGTGATCCGGCAATGCCTGGTGCATGCCGGCGGTCACGGGCTGATCGTCGTGCCGCTCGGCGTGCGCCATGAATTCTTCCTAGAGGTCGAGAAGCGCCATCCGAACATCCGGCTGAAGTTCATCAACCGGCCCGGGCAGATGGAAGCGCCGAACGAGATCGGCGCCGAGAGCGTGCTGATCCACCTTACCAACTACGAGACGATCCGCGACGGCAAGCTCGACCCCTGCCTGTTCACCGCTGCCTCGCTCGACGAGGCTGCCGTGCTGCGCGGCTTCGGCGGCACCAAGACCTTTCGCGAGTTCATGGCGACCTTTGCCGGCGACGATCGCAAGACCGGTCGCAAGCATGCCGGCGTGCGCTACCGCTTCGTCGCCACCGCGGTGCCCGATCCGAACGAATATATCGAGCTGCTCGCCTATGCCGCCTTTCTCGGCGTCATGGATGTCGGCGAAGCAAAGACCCGCTTCTTCAAGCGCGACAGCGAGAAGGCCGACGCGCTCACGCTGCATCCGCACAAGGAGGAAGAGTTCTGGTTGTGGGTCGCGAGCTGGGCGCTGTTCGTCCAGAAGCCGTCAGATCTCGGCTATTCCGATCAAGGCTACGACCTGCCGCCGCTCGATATCCGCTGGCACGAAATCCCGTCCGACCATAGCGCTGCCGGCGAGGAGCGCGACGGGCAGGGCAGGCTGTTCGCCAATTCGGCGCATGGGGTGACCGAGGCCGCGCGCGAGAAGAAGCGCAGCCTTGACGCTCGCATCGCCAAGGTCATGGAAATCCGCGCCGAGGATCCTGGCGCGCATCGCATCCTCTGGCACGATCTGGAGGCCGAGCGGCACGCGCTGGAGAAGGCGATCCCGACCGTCAAATCGGTGTGGGGAACGCTCGACGACGACACCAAGGAAAAGCGCGTCGTCGGCTTCGCCAGGGGCGAATTCGAAGAGCTTGCGACCAAGCCGGTCATCAACGGCTCCGGCTGCAATTTCCAGGACTATTGCTGGTTGGCGATCTACACCGGGATCGGCTTCAAGTTTCACGACTTCATCCAGTCGGTGTTCCGCATCCAGAGATTCGGACAGACGCATACCGTGCGCCTCGACCTGATCTACACCGAGGCCGAGCGCGAGATGCGCCGCACGCTGGAACGGCGTTGGCGCCAGTTCGAGGCGCAGTCGGAAAAGATGGCGGAGATCATCCGCCGTTTCGGCCTGGCCGAGCAGGCGATCGAGGGCGCGCTGAAGCGCTCGATGGGCGTTGTCAGGCGCGAGGTGCGCGGCGAAAACTACCTGGTCGTGCACAATGACACGGTCGAGGAAACCCGGTCGATGGCTGAAAACAGCGTCGACCTGATCGTCACCTCGATCCCGTTCTCGACGCAGTACGAATACACCCCGTCCTTCAACGATTTCGGCCACACCGACGACGACGCGCATTTCTGGGCGCAGATGGACTTTTTGACGCCTCAGCTGCTGCGCGTGCTGAAGCCCGGCCGGCTCGCCGTCATCCATGTCAAGGACCGGATCGTGCCTGGCGGCGTCAACGGTTTTGGCTTCCAGACGGTCAACCCGTTCTCCGACGATTGCTGTTCGCATTTCCGCCGGCACGGCTTCGCCTTCATGTCGCGCGTCACCATCGGCACCGATGTGGTGCGCGAGAACAACGGCACCTATCGGCTCGGCTGGAGCGAGCAATGCAAGGATGGCACCCGGCAGGGCAACGGCATGCCGGAATACACGCTGACCTTCCGCAAGCCGCCCACCGATCGATCAAACGGTTACGCCGACCATCCAGTTGCCAAGCAGAAGCCGCTGTCCTTCACCGATCACACCGAGCAGCCGGACAAGTCGCTGCCGCTAGGCGAGGGCGTGCGCACCCAGACGTTCGAACGCGCGCTGCGCAGCGTGCCCGGTACCGGCTATTCGCGCGGCCGTTGGCAGATCGACGCGCACGGTGTGCGCCGGTCGAGCGGCGACCGGCCGCTGCTGCCCGACGAGTTGCGCCGCCTGGTGAAACTCGACGCCAAGCTGATCTATCGCGGCTGGAAGAAATGGGCGGAAGAGAACGTCTACGATCACGCACTGCACGTCGAATTCGCCGAGGTGCTCGACGCCGAAGGCAGGCTGCCGCCGACCTTCATGATCGCGCCGCCGCATAGCGACCATCCCGAGATCTGGACCGACGTGGCGCGCATGCGCACGCTGAACATGCTGCAGCAGCGCAAGGGCCGCGAAATGCATCTGTGCCCGCTGCAGTTCGACATCGTCGAGAGGGCGATCGAGCAGCATTCGATGCCTGGCGAGACGGTGTTCGACCCGTTCGGCGGCATCATGACCGTGCCCTATTGCGCGCTGCGCATGGGCCGCAAGGCGGTCGCGGTCGAACTCAACCCGGATTATTTCGCCGACGGCGTCACCTATGCCGAGATCGCCGCCGGCGGCGGGCAGGGCCCAGGCCTGTTCGACCTGCTGGCGGCCGAGCAGGCCGGGGCGGAAATGGACGAGGCGGCGGAATGAACCTCGCCCCGATCTGCACGGACGCCTTCGATCCCAGCCATGTCGATTTCGACGTGTTCGCCATATTCCTCGAGGCGCGCCGCGTCCACCGCCGCAAGTCGGCGCGCAAAGTTGCCAAAGAGGCCGAGGTCGAGCTTGACGCGGTGCTACGCGCGGCGCGCGGGCGCAACCCCGGCAGCTATGAGTTCTTCGCGCTTTGCGACTGGATCGGCGAGGAGCCGGCGCTCTTCCTGAAGAAGGAATTCAGGCATGGCTAGGCTCGCGACCTACGACTATCGCGGGCTCGGCCGGCTGCTGCGCGCTCGGCTGGAGGACGATGGGCGCGGCTGGCGCGTCTGCGCCGCCGAGATCGGCGTTTGCGCCTCGGACCTGTCGCGCATCTGCAACGGGCAGAGCGTGTCGGCGCCGAAGGCGATCGCCGTCTGCGACTGGCTGAAGCTTTCCTTCCGCGCCTTTTACGACCCGCCGGACAGCGCTGATGCCGAGCGTGAAACAACGGAAGAGTTTCACGGGAAGAGCACTGAAACAGAGGGGCGGGCAGATGGCTGATGATCCCAAGCGCTACGTCTATTGGGTGCAACTGGTCAACGGCTTCGGGCCCAAATCAAGAGCCTTCGTCGTCGTCTTCGAATGCTTGCACGCCACCACCGCCGACATCGACCGGGAGCTGCGCCAGCACGGCGTCGTCAACGGCTCGCGCCTCGACACTGTCGACGACGGCAAGGGCGGGCGGATGATCCGCAGCCGCGCCGATTTCATGTTCGGCGTCGCCGGCGTGGTCTCCATCCAATCCTACCACAAACCTTGCTGGGAGCCCGAAGAATGGCCGCTGTGAAGAAATCTGCCGCACCCGGCTTCGGCAAGCCGGGCAGCATCGACCCGGCCAGGCTGATGAAGCTGCCGCTCGCCATGCAGGCCGAAGGTATCAGGCTGCTGTTCGAAATGGGCCTGACCGCGAGCCAGGTGAAGGCTCGCCTCGGGCTGTCGTCGGGGACAATCAACCAAATCCTCGACAAGGCGCGTCCGTTCACGCGCGGCGGCGATGTCAATGTCGTCGCGGAGGGGATGTGATGTTGCGCCAGACGGTTTCCGCACACGACTGTTCCGAGGTCGAACTCCGGCAAGCGCTGATGCGGCTGGGCGGGGGATGGCTGACCGGCGACGCCGCACTTGCGGCGATCGTGCTTTGGTCCAGCGGCCAGTTCGACACAAACGCCATCGCCACCGTCCTGACCGTTCGCGAGGATGCGGTCTGCCGCACCTTGGCGATGGCGCGCGACGGCGCACGTGCGGATGCGAGGGCTCAACGATGAACGCGATGACTGGTTTTGCCCTCGATAACCGCATGACGATCGTGCTGTTCGCCGGCATGGGCGGCGGCTGCGACGGGCTGGAAGAAGCCGGTTTCCACGTCCATGTTGCGATCAACCACGACCCGGTCGCGGTCGCCGTGCATGAGAAACGTCATCGCCACACGAAACACCTCCGCTGCGACGTGTTCGAGGCCGATCCGCGCAAGGTCACCAATGGACGCGGCGTGCGTGTCCTGCATGCCTCGCCGGACTGCACCCATTTCTCGGTCGCCAAGGGCTCGAAGCCGGTCAGCAAGCGCCGCCGTTCGCTGGCCTGGGTGATCTGCCGCTGGGCCGGCACGGTGCGGCCCGAAACCATCACCATGGAGAACGTCCAGGAGATCAGGACGTGGGGCCCTCTGATCGCCAAGCGTGACCCGGCGACTGGGCGCGTGATGCGGCTCGACGGCTCGGTCGCAGCCAAGGGCGAGCGCGTGCCGGTGCAGGATCAATGGCTGATCCCGGATCCTCGCCACAAGGGCCGCATCTGGCGCGCTTGGCTGAAACATCTGCGCGGTCTCGGCTATAGCTTCGATTACCGCATTCTGGTCTGCGCCGACTATGGGGTCACCACGATCCGAAAGCGCTTCTTCGGCGTCGCCCAGGCAGACGGCCGGCCGATCGTGTGGCCGGCCCGCACGCACGCGCCGCGCAAGGATGCCAAGCAGCTCGGCCTAAAACCATGGCTCGGCGCGCATACGATCATCGACTGGTCTCTGCCGGTGAAATCGATTTTTGGGCGCAAGAAGCCGCTGGCCGAAGCGACATTGCGCCGGACGGCACGCGGCGTCATGCGCTACGTCGTCGATGCAGCAAAGCCGTTCATCGTGCCGATCACCCATTCGGGCGGCGACAGGGTGCACGATGCCGGCGAGCCGCTGCGCACGCTGACCACGGCGCATCGCGGCGAGCTGGCGGTGGTGGCGCCGGCCTTGATCCGGACCGATCAGCAGAGCGCGGCGGCTCGCAACGGCGTGCATTCGGTCGAGGAGCCGATCAATACGCTACACACTTCGTCTGGCATCGCGATGATGGGCGCGACCATCGTCGGGGCCGGCGGGCGGGCAGCGCAGTCGTCGCCTCGCGATCTCGAGGATCCGCTTGGAACGACCACGGGCAAGGAAGATCGCGTTCTGGTCGCCGCCCATATGACCAAGTTCAACCAGAACGGCGACGGCTACATGCCGACCGAGCCGTTGGATACAGTCATGGCCGGCGCGCCGCGGCATGCCGTGGCTGCCGCCAGCCTGGTGCAGGCGGGCTATGGCGAACGCGAAGGCCAGGCGCCGCGCAGCCTCGACATCCAGGCGCCGCTTGGCGCACAGGTGGCCGGCGGTGGCAAGCATGCGCTGATCGCGGCTTTCCTTGCGCAGCACAACGGCGATCCGCGTGTCGACGGCAGCAATGAGGCTCGGCCGGTCCGACCGATCGATGAGCCGGTCGGTGCTTTCACGACCAGCCCGCAAGTCGGCGTCAGCGCAGCGTTCATCGCACAGCACAACACGGGCGAGCCGGGCCGATCAGCGGAAGATCCGTTGTCGACCATCGTCACGCTTGGCTCGACGCAAGGCGTGGTCGCCGCAGCGCTTGGTAACATGCACGGCACCAATCGCGACGGCCGGCCCATCGACGAGCCGCTGTCGACGGTCTCGGCAGGCGGCAGCCATGCCCATCTGATCCTCGGCTTCCTCCAGCACTATTTCGGCTCTGGCAAGCAGGATGACGACGTGCGCCAGCCGCTCGGCGCCCTGACCGGCAAGGCACGCTACGGCCTGGTTGAGGTGATGGTGAAGGGCGTCCCACACTACATCGACGACATCGGCATCCGCATGCTTGAACCGGAGGAGGGCGCGGCTGCGCACGGTTTCGAGCCCGGCACGCTACCGGCCGAAATCACCGTCGACGGCAAGACGCGCCGGCTGACCAAGACCGAGAAATATCACCTGGTCGGCAACAGCGTGCCGCCGCGCATGATCAAGCTGATCGCGGAATGCAACGTCCGCCACGCCTTCGCTGTCGATGTGGAAGCAGAGAGGGTGGCAGTCGCATGAGCGGCGCTTCGTGGATCGGACCAGAGAGCAGATGGTCAGGCGGGCTCGCCCACTGGACTGTAGGCGATCGTGCGTTTTTATCTGTCGCCTTCACCTTCCGGCTCCCAGATGCGCGCAAACTTGCCATCTACTACGGCGCACTCGGGCTAAAGGTATTCGCAGGCGGTCCAGCTCTCGCCCACATGAAAACGCAGCGCTACATGCAGGATGTTGCGTGGGTTCCGAAAGGCGCTGGCAATCCAGGCCGTCTAATCGGCGCCCTTCAGCGCCATAATCCGGCGGCGACCATTGCGAGCCGAGGGTGTTCGGAAGATTGTTCTTTCTGCATTGTCCCCTTTATGGAAGGTGGTTTCACGCAATTGCCGGACTTCCCGGTTTTGCCGGTCCTCTGCGACAACAATCTATCCGGTCTTCCTGCCGACTATCAGGACTTCATAGTTCGGCGCTACCAGGAAGCGGGCGTGCCATTACTAGACGCCAACAGCGGCTTCGAGCCAAGGACCTTCTCAGCATCTGTTTTCGATAGATGGCGGATCATCAATCGAGGTGTCTGGCGGCTCGCCTATGATGATTTGGTCGAGCGCGATTTCATTCGCAGTGCGATGGCAATCCTGCGGCGAGCTGGTGTGCCGCCTCGCAAGATCCAAATCTACACCCTGCTTGGGAACGAGCCTTACGACGCCTGCATGCAGCGCGTGCGGGAGGTCATCGAGTGGGGCGGCGAGCCATTCTGTCAGCCGCTGATGAAGTTGGTAGCGCTCACCCGCGATCCGCACGTCAAGCACGATTGGACAGCTAGAAAACTTCGCGCCGTCGCCCGATGGGCGAACAACCACATGTGGCGGTCGGATGCCCCTCGCTTCGAGGATTACAATCCGAACGTTCGTCGTGCCCCTCGCACGCGCTACGACGAGCGACAGGGGCTCTTCATATGAGCGCCAATGGGCACGGTTTTCAGGGACGGCTCTGTTCAGCCGCTTCTGTTCTGATATGAGCGAAGCGATCAAGCTCTTCGTCGAGGACGCGCGCGCGGTGTCGATCGAGGATGCCGCGAAGATCATGCGGCTGACCTTCAAGCGGAGCGGCGTCGAGCATCCGCAGCCTTGCCCGCATTGCTTCGGCACGGACACGTTTTCGTTCAACACGAAGAAGGAAAAGTGGAACTGCCGCGCCGGCGGCATTGGCGGCAACGACGCGATCGGCATGGCCGCCCATTGCGAAGGGCTGGACGTCAAGAGCCTCGAAGGCCTCCTCGAGGCCTGCTCGATCGTGCTCGACAGGGACATTCCGGAGGAGGGCGAGCGCGAGAGCGACGAAGATCGCGCGGCGCGCAAGAAGCGGCTGGAAGAACGGCGGCTGCAGAACGATGCCGCCTTCGCCGAGCGCGCGGCCAGCCAGGACAAGTTTCGCGAGCGCGAGCGGCAGAAGGCGCGCGGCATCTATCAGTCGCTGACGGCCCTGCGCACGGCCGCACAGATGCATGGCCGGTTCTATCTGCAGTATCGTTGTGGCGGCTATCCCGACGCCACATGGCTGCGCATCGGCGGCGACGTGACGTACTGGCACGGGCAGGATGAGCGCGGCAGCCCGCTCGCGCTCTATTCCGGGCCGGCCATGGTCGCGCCCTTCATCATGCCAGACCTGGCGCCGATTGGCTGTCACATCACCTGGATCGACCTTGATCGGCCGCCGAAGTTTCGGCCGCAACTGGTCGACCCGACCACCGGCGAATTGCTGCCGGCCAAGAAGATGCGCGGCTCGAAGAAGGGCGGCCTGATCCCGATTGCCGGCCATCCTGACTGCAGCCGCTGGGTCGGCGGCGAAGGCATCGAGAACGGCGTTGCCTTCGGTGTCTGGGAAGGTTTTCGCGCCGACACGTTCTATTTCGCGGCCGGTGACCTCGGCAATCTGTCTGGCCCGGCCGATCCCTCGTCGCGCTTTGCGCATCCGACGTTGAAGAAGCCTGACGCCAAGGGCGTCGCGCGGCCGGTGATGGTCGCCGGGCCCATACCGAAGCGCGACCAGGATGCCGACGACGCCATGTGGGTGACCGATCACGTCCGCGAGCTGGTGTTGCTTGCCGACGGCGATTCCGAGCGGGTGATGACGGCTGCCGCAATGGCTCGGGCCCGTGCAAGGCATGCCCGGCCGGGGCGCATCATCCCGATCGTCTGGCCGCGCGCCGGATATGACTTTTCACGCATGGCAGTCGAGACGGGGGAATAGTGGGCAAGAAAAAGACTGGCATGCCTGAAGAGGTGGCCACCATTCTCGACGAAGCGACGCGCCAGGCCGAAGCAGCCGGGCTGCCCCGCACCCCGCTCGATGTCGATGCGACTGTCGATGAACTGGATGACGGTGAGCCGGGCACCGGGCCGCGCCGCGGCAGCAAGGTCGATATGGAGGCGGTCAAGGCTTGTGCAGGCCTCGACCATTCCGACACCGACAATGCCGAGCGTCTGCTTGCCCACTTCGGCGAAGATCTGCTTGTGCTGGCCCAGGCGAAGGCGCGCAAGGCCGCCTATGCGGTTTGGACTGGCACGCATTGGGATATCGACACCGGCGATCCGCGCTCGCTGGCGGTGGCACAGAACCTCGGCGGGCGCATCGCGCTGGAGATCGAATACATCGATCACACACCGGCTGAGAAGATCGCGATCGAGCGCGGCCATGAGGCGCTGAAGAAGCTGGAGCAAGAGCGTTCTCCTGGCGAGAAGAAAGTCGCCAAGATGGCGGAGGCGGCCCAAAAGAACCTCGCTGCGCGCATCAGCCGGCGCATGTCGCACGCCGTCTCCTCGAAGAACAAGGGGCGGCTCGAGGCGATGCTCGCCTGTGCAGCACCCCACGTCATGCGCGGGCCTGACGAATTCAACGCCGACCCGCTGAAGGTCGCGCTGCGCGGCCATACACTGTGCTTCCGCAAAGTGATCAAGACGGTGCGCAATCCGGCCTTCGACGATCCCGACGACAACCGCGAAAACCTGCCTGAATTCATCGTGGCGCCCGTTGCCGAACTGAAGGTGGTCAAGGGCCATCGCCGGCAGGATCTGATCACACAGGTCGTGCCGGTCGATTACGACGCAAAGGCCGACTGCCCCAAATGGCTCGCCTTCATGACGCGCATGCTGCCGCACGAAGAGGTTCGGCGCATGGTCCAGGTGGCGGCCGGGCTCGGCCTGATCGGGCTGACCGTGCAAAAGCTATTTTTCCACTATGGCTTCGGCGCCAACGGCAAGTCGGTGTTTCTCGAGGTGCTTTGCCGCCTGCTCGGCGAGGCCTCGGTCACGCTGCCGTCAGAATCGTTCACCGGCGAGGGCAAGGCCGGCGGTTCGGCCAATCCGGATATGGCGCGGCTCTATGGCCGCCGGTTCCTGCGCGTCAAGGAGATGCCGGAGGGCGAGGATCTGCGCGAGAACCTGGTCAAGGACCTGACCGGCGGCGAGCACTTTGCCGTGCGTGACCTGTTCCAGGGCTATTTCGACTTCAAGCCGATCTTCACCGGCCACATGTCCGGCAACGGCTATCCGAAGATCTCCGGCACCGACAACGGCATCTGGCGGCGCATGGCCGTCGTCCACTGGCCGGTCGTCCTCGAGGCGAGCGAGCAGCGCGAGTTCGAGGAGGTCGTTTCCGAATTCCTGCCGGAGCACCCCGGCATCCTGAACTGGCTGGTCGAGGGCGTGATGATCTTCCTGCGCGAAGGCCTCATCGTGCCCGAGGCGGTGCTGGCGAAGACACAGGAGTATCGCGACCAGATGGACCCGACGGCGGCCTTCGTGGCGCGCTGCGTGGTGCGCGAGGAGGGCGAGCCGGTGACGGCCAAGCAGTTCTATCAGGCGTATGTCGACTTCACGGTCGACCAGGGGGGCAAGCCGGTCTCGCTGACCCGCTTCGGCCTGATCATGCAGAAGAAGTACCGGCGCGAGGATGGCCGGATCGTCCACTACCACGGCATCCGCCTCGTCGACGTGCCGCCGCCCAAGCGCGAAGGCGGCTCAGGCCAGCATGATTTCGAGGAGCATCTGCGATGATGACGCGCCTCCCCGTAACCCCTCACTTGGCTTGCATTTTGGCCCGCAAACCCATGCGCGCCTTGAATTCATTGGTCTTTTCATGGCGACACTTGGCGACAGTCGCGCCAGTTCGAGCTACTCGCTTCGCAGTGAATAAGACAGCGAAAACAAAGGGTTGCGACAGTCTGCACCACTTTGGCGAGGGCTATAGGTGTGAAGAGGGGTCCGGGGGAGAAAAGGTTTTATGCGTATAGGCATCGAATAACTATCGCTACTCCCGCAACGACACGTCAACACATTGAAATCGCTAAACAAACTGTCGCTTCATAACTATCGCTAAACTCCCGCAAACTATCGCAAACTGTCGCAAGGATAAGAAGATGAAGACCGTGACCATTGAGGAATTGCTGACCTGGGCCTTCGTCAATGAATTGCCGAAGGGCGGCGGGGTTGACGGGCTGGACAACGCTAACTCGGCCTGGCGGATGCTGGAGGCGTCGTCATGGGGCAAGATCACCAGCTTTGCCGAGCTTGGCGCGATCATCGACAGGGGAAGGGGCGATACCGAGAATTACTGGATCGAGCAGGGCGAGCCGCATGACGACGCGGTTGCGGTCGGGCGGGCGGTTGCCGGGCTGTCGCGCTGCGACGTGGCGATCCCTGCGAACTGGTATGCTCTCGCCGACTGGCCCAATACCGAAGGCATGGCCGAAGCGGCGGTCAAGAAGGCCGTCGAGCGCTACATGGTGCGCACGCCGCAGCGGCGCGCGGCCGGCATCATCAGCCTCGTCGTCGGCACGGCCATTCTCGGCCGCGAGCCGGACTTCGCGGCCGAGCCGTCCAAGACGCGTATGATGGAACGCAGCGGCAAGCCGGCCTGGTTCGTCATGAAGCGGCTGACCGACATCCATAACCAGACCTATGACCTGGAGGTTCACGGCTACGACGAGCGCAAGCAAAGGCCGGTGAAGGGCGCCTATCGTAAATACGAGTTCTCGACCGATCCGACCGGCGACATCCTCGGCCGGCTCGATTACCAGATATGGGTCGCGGCCCTGCGCCGGCTCGAGGTCGAGATCGCCACGCAGCTCATCGGGCACAGGCTGGTCTATTCGGATCGCTCGATGACGCCATGGCTTGAGGCCGACAGGCCTGGCGTCGCCATCGTCGAAAGGGCAGCAGATCGGCCCGCGAAAAAAACTGCCGTTGCTTGTTGACGTGCGGGAGAAACTTGACATACATCTGAACACGGTAAAAAAGAAATCACCCCGGCGCCCCAAGCGACCGGGGTTTTTCATTGGGAAAAGCGCGTGACGGTCGAACTCCATGTCGATGCGTCCGACTTCGAGCACCTCGGCCGCGCCATTGCGCGACTGCCGGAGCAGATCAAGGCCAAGGCTGCTGCCCGCGCCATGCGCCGCATCACCGAGATGGCGCGCAGCCGCATCGTCAAGCGCAATGCCGAGCGCATCGACATCCCGCCATCGCGGGTGCGGGCGGTGACCACGGCGCAGTTCAATGCGGGCGGCAACACGTCCGATGTTATCCTGAGATCGGGCTGGCTGCCCCTCTACAAGCTCGGCGCAACCCAGACTGCCAAAGGTGTGCGCGTCCGATTGAGAGGATCATATCGCTCTGCCTTCATCGCTGAGATGAAGAGCGGCCATGCTGGCGTGTTCAGGCGACAGGGCAAGGACAGGCTTCCTATCCGCGAGCTGTTCGGGCCGAACCCGGCGCACGACATCACGAACAACCCGGAGGTCTACCTCCAGGTGCTGACCGAGCTGATCGAGCAGAGCCTGATGCCTCGGTATCTGCACGAGGTCGAGAACCTCTTGCCCCGCTGACCCCACCCCCGGTGTAGGGACCGTATCAGCGTTTCCAACCCATACGGGCCCGGGGGAGCCCGGGATTTTTCTAGTAGGCGCGTCGGAAAGCGGTACACGCAAGAACGTGTGATGCACGCGTGCCGCACGGGACACTGCACGCATGGTCATCGAAACCGACGCCGACGCCGGCGAGTGGATTTCGATCACGGACGCCGCGGCGCGTTTGAGCGCGGCCGGTGACCGGATCGACCGCTCGACCTTGTCGCGCTACCTGAAGCAGCACGCGCAAGCGTTGCCGACGCGCGAGGAGGGTAAGTCCCACCTGGTCGAGTTCGGCGCGCTGGTCGCGCACCGTGGCGAGAACATTCGGCTGCGCGCGGTACCGCCGGTCTCCGGGCAGGCTGCTGGCCTCGGCCTCAAAGCGAAGGCGCCGCCTTCAAGGTTCGCCGGCAGCCAGTCTGACGGCTTTGCCCGCAAGGCGCAGGCCGATGCCGAGATGCGCGAGATGGACCTCGCCAAGCGCCGCGGCGAACTGACGCCGACGGCCGAGGTCGACAAAGCCGGCCGCGACGCCATCGCGCTGATGCAAAGCGCCTTCGACCGGGCGATCGAGAGCGAGGCGGCGAGCCTTTCGGTCAAGTATGGATGGGACGAGCGCGTCGCGCGCATCGCGCTGAAAGGTTTCGTCCGCGTCGGCCTCGACGACTTCAACCGCGAGATCCGCGAGCGCCTCGACCAGCACGAGCGCGAGCGCGCCGCCGGCGACATCGCGCCGTTCGACCAGGCATCGCTGCAATGAGCTACCACGATGCGCGGCTTTCCTTTCCGGATCTGCCGCATGGCGCCGAAGTCCTGTTCGCCGGACTCGAGGCCGCCAGCCGGCCCGTCGCTGACCTGACGATCTCGGAATGGGCCGACCGCTACCGCTTCGTCTCGCCGGAATCGGGGTCACCCTGGCCCGGCCAGTTCAAGACCGACCGCGTTCCCTACCTGCGCGAGCCGCAGGATTGCCTGCATCCCGACCATCCGGCACGCCGCGTGACCTGCCGCTGGGCGGCGCAGCTCGGCAAGTCGACGGCAATCGAGAACTGGTTCGGCTTCATCGTCGACCAGGCGCCCGGCTCGATGATGATCGTGCTGCCGACCCTCGAGGAAGCGACTAAGTTCAACCGGGTCAAGCTGCAGCCGACCATTGAGGCCAGCCCGCGCATCGCCCACAAGGTGATGCCGGTCAACAGCCGCGACGAGCAGGGCTCGACCACTTCGTTCAAGCGCTACGCAGGCGGCTTCTGCCAGATCGTCAATGCGGGCTCCTCCAAGGGCCTGCAGATGGTGTCAATCAAATACCTCGCGATGGACGAGGTCACCGGCTATCCGCGCGACGTCGACGGCCGTGGCAGCCCGCGCGACCAGGCCCGGGCCCGCCAGAAGATGTATGGCGACCTCGCCAAGGAATGGGAAGGCTCGACGCCCGGCATCTCCGGAGAATGTGCAATCACCGGCGATTTCGAAGTCGGCGACCAGCGCTACTACTACGTGCCCTGTCCGCATTGCGGCATATATCATGTGCTGGAATTCGACCAGTTTCGCGAGCAGCTGCGCGATCCTGATCCGGCGCGCAATCTGCCGGTTCATGTGGCCTGCATCGCCTGCAACGGCGCCATACTCGACGGCCACAAGGCCGAGATGAACGCGCGCGGCCACTGGATCGCCCGCCGCATCCATGACGGCGAGGAGAAGGTGCCGGACGCGATCGCGCCCCAAGATATCGGCCGCTGGCGCTGCGACCCCTGTGAGGGCCGCTGCCGCGACTGGCAGCCGAGCTATCATCTGTGGGCGGCCTACGCGCCGCGCGAACGCTTCGCCGACATCTGGCACCGCTTCAAGGACGCCGAAGGCGACACGACGAAGCTGCGCACCTTCTACCAGCAGGATCTGGCGTTGCCCTACGATCCGGGCGGCGTCGCCGTCGAATGGGAAAAGATCGTCGAGGCGGCGCGCAAGTTTCCGTTCCCGCGAGCGGTCATCCCGGCCGAAGCGGGCATCATCGTCTCGGCAGCCGACGTCCAGGGCTACGGCATCAAATGGTCGGTGTGGGCGATCGGACCGCGCGACCGCGCCTGGCTGATTGACCGCCAGGTCTTCATGGGCGCGCCGGACCAGGTCGACGATGCCTGGATTGAACTCGCCGACGCGCTCGGCAAGACCTACCGCACGGCCGGCGGCGGTGAGAAGGGCATCGATATTTCCGGCGTCGATTCGGGCTTTGCTACCGATCGCGTATACCGCTTCTGCGCCTCGCGGCCGAACGTCTACGCGCTCGACGGCCGCCATCAGATCGGCCTGCCATGGCTCGGCACGCCGGTGAAGAAGGATATCCGCGACCAGCGCAAGCGCATCATCGCCAAGGTGATGCTCTATCCGGTCGGGCTTTACGACATCAAGACCTCGGTGATGGCGGCGCTGGCCAATTTCGTGCTCGGTCCCGACGAGAAGGGCAGCTGGCCGCGCAACACAATCCATCTGTCGAACGAGCTCTGCGACGACGAGTTCGCCAAGGAGATGACGGCGGAGCGGCTGGTCGATCCCGACGAGGAAGCGCGTGCGACGGTCTCGCGGCGGGCCCGCAATCTGATCAGTCCGAAGGCGCCTCGCGAGTGGAAGAAGATTTTAGGCCGCGCCAATGACTGGTTCGACACCACGGTCTACGCCTTCGCGCTGGCGTGGCACCTGAAGCACAAGCGGCGGCTCAACGCCGAGCGCTGGGCCGATCTGTTGACCGAACTGCACGGCAAGCCGGCCGAGCCGGACCTGTTCGAAGCGGCGGAAGATGGGCCGTTCAAGGGCAAGACCAGAAAAGCCGATCCGGAGCGCGACGCGCGCCGCAAGGCAAACCGTGAAAAATGGGCGACGCGAACGTGAAACTGATCGACCGGCTCATGGGACGAAAGGCGGGCACGGATGTTTCCGCGCGCCCGCTTCCCGGCGCCGCGTTCCTGCGCGATTCTCGCTCGGCCATCATCAACACGCGCCCGGCCGTCCTGCGCGACAGCCGCGACGAAATCCGCCTCGCCTGGCGCCGCGCCGCCGGGCTCGCCATCGATCTGATCCAGAATTCCGGCCGGCTGAAGGGCGCCGCCGACCAGGTGCTTGCCGACACGGTCGGCGTCGAGCTGGTCCTCAACCCGACGCCTGACCTGTCCGGCCTCGGCTACAGCGATGCCGAGACGGCGGAGCTGATCAAGCTCATCAAGCGCCGCTGGAAGCGCTATGCCTGGAGCCCCCGCGAATGCGACATGCGCGGCAAGTTCACCGTGCCGCAGATGATCGACATCGCGCTGCGCTGGGACATGGCCTATGGCGAGGCCACCGGCGTCATTTCCTACATGCCGATCGCGCAGCGCCGCGGCTACGGCATTTCGACCGGCACCAAGGTGTGCATGGTGCCGCCGACAGCACTGGTGCAAGACACCAATGACTATGAGGGCCTGTATCAGGGTGTCATCCACGAAGCGAACGGGCGGCCGATCGCCTACCGTTTCGAGGAAAAGGAAGGCGGCATTCGCACCAAGCGCGACTATCGCGCCTATGATGCTGCCGGCCGGCTGCAGGTGATGCACGTCTTCGACCCGTGGGATGCGACCGACGTGCGCGGCATCTCGCGCATCGCGCCGGCCTTCCGCAAGCACATCCAGCACGAGATCCTCGTCGACGCCAAGATCCAGACCGGCATCCTGCAGACGGTCTTCGCCGCGGCATTGACCAGCCCCAACCCGTCGAAAGAGGCCTTCGACGCGATCGAGGCGCTGCCGGACGACAGCGAATTGCACGGCGATTTCTACGACTATTTCGCCGGCGCTCTCAGCCGCGCGGCGGAAGGCAAGATTTCGATCAGCGGCGACCCGCAGGTCTCGCATCTTGCGCCCGGCGAAGAACTCAAGCTGCTGACCACGAGCACGCCCGGGCCGGAGTTCCTGCCGGTGTCGGACGAGCTGTCGCGCGATATGGCGCGGGCCATCGGCATCACCTTCGGCGGCCTGACCATGAACCACACCGCGGCCACCTATTCGAGCGTGCGGATGGAGAATTCGTCGATCTGGCCCGTCGTCACCCGCCGCCGCGAGCGGATCGCCGCGCCGATCGCGCAGTCGATCTACGAAGCCTGGCTGGACGAGGAGATCGGCGAAGGCCGCATCCCGTTCAAGGGTGGCTATGAGGCCTTCGCCGCCAATCGCGACCGCGTCAGCTGGGCGCTGTGGCAGGGACCAGCCAAGCCATCGGCCGATGACGGCAAGAGCGCCAAGGCGGCGACCGAGCGCCTGGTCAACGGCACCTCGACGCTGGCCAGCGAATGCGCCGAACTCGGCTACGACCCTGACGAAGTGTTCGAGCAGCGCGTGCGCGAGCACCAGAAATACGTCGCTGCCGAAATGCCTTCGCCCTTCGTGCCGCGCAATGCCGGCCCGCCCGACACCGCCGCGCCCGAAGAGCCGGTTAAAAAGGCCGCCGCCTGATGCCAACCATGATCAAAATCGCCGGCGTCTCGGTGGACGCGGAAGACCCGTGCGCGCTCTATCAGGCGCTTTATGCGGCAAAGCTGAAGCTGATTGCCGGCGAACGGGTCGAGGAGACGGAAGTGCGATCGCCGGTAACCCACCGGCGCGTCCGCATATCGGTCGGCAGCGTCGCCGCGCTCGACGCCGAGCTGATGCGGCTCGCCGCAGCCTGTTCGGCCAAGCAAGGCAAGCGCTCCCGCTACGCCAAGACGATACGCTTTGTTGGAGGCGGTCCATGTCGATAGCCTTTGAACGAATCTGCGGCGCCCTCTTCGACAGGCCGCATCTCTACCATCCCGGCAAGGCCGAGACTTTGCTGCAGATGCTCGGCCCGCGCCTCACAGGGCACCCGATCACCATCGTCAACGCACCAGGCGCGATCGACCATGTCGCCTTTGCCAATGGCCGTCCGTCTGCTGGTGTGCTGGGCGATAACATGGGTCGCCGCCTCGACCAGCGCGGCATCGTCCCGTTCGAAATCATCGAGAATGTCGCTGTCATTCCGGTCGAAGGCACTTTGGTCCAGAAGGGCGCGTGGATCGGCGCGTCGTCGGGCGAAACGTCGTACCAGGGACTGATCACGCAATTCGCCCGTGCCGAGCGCAGCACGGCTGTCAAGGGAGCCGTGGTCGAGATCGACAGTTTCGGCGGGCAGGTCAACGGCGCCTTCGAGGCTGCAGCAGCACTTCGGTCGCTGTCCAAAGCCAAGCCGACCATCGCCATCCTGACCGACTTTGCTTATTCGGCTGGCTATCTCCTGGCCAGCCAGGCGCGGCAGGTCATCATGCCGGAGTTCGGCGGCGCCGGTTCGATCGGCGTCGTCATGATGCATGCCGACTTTTCCGGCAATCTCGAGCAGGAAGGCATCAAAGTCACCTTCATCCATGCCGGCAAGCACAAGGTTGACGGCAATCCCTACCAGCCGCTGGCCGCCGGCGTTCAGGAGAAATGGCAGACCGAGGTCGAGCAGATGCGCGACCGGTTCGCCGGCGTCGTCGCGCAAGGGCGTGGCAAGCGGATGTCAAAAGCGGCGGCGCTGAAGACCGAGGCAGAAGCCTTTTCGGCAGCCGAAGCTGTCGAGCTCGGCCTCGCCGATGCGGTCGGCGACAGCCAGGAGGCTTTCGCGGCCTTCATAAAGGACATCAACGGAAAGGCCTGACAGATGGCGAACAGCATGTTGGCCGCAGTCCGCGCAGCAACGCTCGCGGCAGCGGATGAGCTTTCCCCCGAAGGGGAAAATACCGGCGCCGATGCGCCTCACAGCAAGGAGACTGACATGTCGAAAGACGCGCAGCCCGCCGGCGGCAGCAACACCGAAGCCGGCATTCCAAAAGCAGATCACGATGCGGCTGTAGCAACCGCCGAAAAGACCGGCCGAGCGGCTGGCGCACAGGAGGCGACGGAACGCCTCTCCGCCGCCATCGGCGCCGAAGGCGTCAAAGGCGATGCGGGCCGCATGTCGGCGGCGCTCGATCTGGCGGTCAAGTCGCCGGGCATGAGCGGTGCCGATGTCGCCGCCTTCGTCGTCGCCAATGTTGCGGCGGCCAAGCCAGCAGCGAGCGCGGATGCCGCGGCTTACGAGAAGACCCGCTTGGCCGCCGCCGGCCTGGCGCAGCCCGGCGGTAAGGACGCATCTCAGGACGCGACCAGCCGGATCCTCGGCAACTATCGCGCCTCCACCGGAGCGCCTGCCAAACAAGGCTGACGGCCGCGCCGGCTGACAGCTCAATCCCAGCAACGACAACCACAACTCACCGAAAGGGTTGATCATGACCAGCATTCCTTTTGCACAGCCGGGCATGGCGGCCCGCGACGTGTCCGAAACCTTTACGTCCGCCGAGATCTTTAACTCGGCCATTCCCCATCCGGTCACGGAAGATTTTCCGGTGGCTGCCGATGTGGCCCTGCCGGCCTTCTCGGTCGTCGGCCTCGCAGCATCCGGCCTGAGCCTCGCCATGGCGACGCTGCTTTATGCGCCTGGCAGCAAGGCCACCGGTCGGCTGGTCTTCTCCGGCGTCGGCACCGCCGACGACACCATCACCATCGGCACGACCGTCTACACGCTGAAGGCGGCGCCGACCACTGTCGCCGGGCAGGTGAAGATCGGCGCCACGGCGGCGGAGACCGCCAGCAACCTGATCGCGGCCATCAATGCCGGAGCAGGCGCCGGTACTGCTTATGGCTCTCTCACCGTGGCGCATCCGGATGTCAGTGCGCAGTCCGATGCTGCCGGCATCGTCGGCCTCGTCGCCAAGGTTGCAGGCGTGGCAGGCAATGCGATCGCCACGACGGAGAGCGGAACGGCGACGGCCTTTGCCAACGCCACGCTGGTCGGCGCTGCCGATCAGGTCGGCGTCGCACCGATCGGGATCACCACGGCTCCCGTGGTCGACACCGATGCCGCGCAGCGTGTCGCCATCTATCGCGCCGGCAACTTCAACCCGGATGCGCTAAACTGGCATGCCTCCTTCGACACGGACGCCAAGAGGGAAGCCGCCTTCCGCGGTGCTCCCACCCCGACCAACATCGTCGTCCGCAAACGTCTCTGACGCGAAAAACAGCATCCCCTTCCACGCAATCGCGGCTGAGGCCGCCTCTTTTCACAAAGGGCCACGACCATGGCGGACTTCGACCACTATGAACTCTGGGACACGCATACTCTGTTGGGTGTGTTCCGCGAACTCGACATCGTGCCGAGCTACTGGCTCGACCTCCTCTTCCCCAACCAGATGTCGTCGACCGACGAATATATCGACCTGGAGAAGATCCCGCGCTCTGGCCGCAAGCTCGCGCCCTTCGTCGCGCCGATGGCGCAGGGCCGCGCGATCTACGAAGAGGGCGCTCGCCTCGAGCGTTTCAAGCCCGGCTATGTGAAGGCCAGCGATCCCGTCTCGCCGCTGCGCGCCTTGACCCGGCGTCCGGGCACGCTGCTCGGTCCCAACGCCCAGAGCCCCGCCGCCCGCTACGATGCGGTGAAAGCCGACATCCTGCAGTTTCATCGCGTCGCGGTCGAACGGCTGTGGGAATGGATGGCGGCGAAGGCGATCATCGACGGCAAGGTCGTCATCGAAGGCAAGGATATGCCGCAGCGTCTGGTCGATTTCGGCCGCGCCAGCGGCCACACCGTCGTGCTCGGGGTTGGCGCCCGCTGGGGCGACGCCGGCGTCTCCATCCTGGACGACATTCAGAGCTGGGCCGACATGATGCATTCGGCCGAGTTCGGCGGCGCTCCGAACCGCATCACCGTTGGCACTGATGCCTGGGGCGTCATGCGCCGCGACCCGGAAATTCTAGGCGAAATGGACCTGACCCGGCGCGGCAATGCTGATTTGACGATCAAGACCGGGCTGATGACCACCGGCGAGGTTCGCTATGGCGGCACGCTCGGCGGCGGCATCGAGGTCTGGGTCTACAAGGACTATTACACCGTCAGCGGCGTTGTTACGCCGTTCATGTCGCCGAAGGACGTGGTCTTGTCCGGCCCGAATGTGCAGGGCTATCGCTGCTTTGGCACGATCGTCGACCTGCATGCCCAGTTCGAGGCGCTGCCGATCTTCCCGCGTAACTATGTTCCGGAAGGCGATGTCGCCATCGAGCAAATCCTCACCCAGTCGGCGCCGCTGATGGTGCCGGTCAACCCCAACGCCACGCTGAAGGCGACCGTCCTGGCCTAATCGCCACCGGGTCCGCCCTCGTTCGTCCGGCAATCCTCAAATAGAACTGGAGACTTATCATGGTCAAAGCCATCGCTTTGAACACGGTGCACCTGTGCAAGACGCCGGGCGAGAAGACCCCGGAAGGCAAGGTGGCCAAACGCGCCGAAATCGAAATCAAGGCGCCAGGGGCCATCCTCGACCTCGACAAGAAGCAGTTCGAGGATCTTGTCGCCAAGGGCGCGGTTCGCTCGGCCACCAAGGTCGACCTTGCCCGCGCGGATACGGCCGCCGAAATGGACCTCGGAACGGCCTGATGATCGACTGGAACGAGGCTTTGGCGGCGACCGATTCGACCGTCGCCCAGGTCTTCGACCGCGAAAGCTTCCGCGTCGTGCCGACGGCGCGGCGCGTCGGCGTCAACGATACCCGCATAGCCGATCCGGATCGCGTCGGGTTTTCCTTCCTCGGCTCGATCGATTTCGGCCCTGCCGCCCTTGCGCCGGGCTTCTCGCATCCCTCGACACTGTCATCGGACCGCGACCGGGCGCGTGAAATGCCGGCGCATGAGGCTGTCGTCACCGCGCTGTCTACCGACTGGCCCGAGCCGATAAAGGTGGAAGACCAGATCGTCTGGGTTGACCTGGAAACCGGCGCTGAAAAGGGCCGCTTCATTGTCGCGGCCATTCCGGTCGACGGCGGGCAGCGGTTTGCCATCTTCGTCAACCGCACCAAGGGCCGGCCATGACCATTGCAGCCGAAATCACCCGGCTGGCCGCTATCGAAAGCCTGTGCCCGACTGTCGCGATGCTTGCCGGCACCACGCTGCCGACCTTGGCGCGCCACCGCGTCTTCGACAGCCGCCGGCCATCGATCGATGAACTCGACGCCGGCGAGGAATACACGCCGGTCCTGTCGCTGTTCACCCGCAAGTCGGAATCGCCGCGCCGCGGCCAAGGCCAAGGCAGTGTAGCGAGGAACGGCCGCGCCATGCTCGAGGTCGTGGCGGAGCTTTGTGTGTCGGCGCAGGACGAGGACGGCTCGCCCTATACCGACGCCATGGTCGGATCCGACCCGAAGGCGCGCATCGTGCTGTCGGCGCTCTGCGCCCAGGTCCGCTTCGTGCTCACGCAAGGGCCGACAGGCACGCTCTTTCGCCAGATCGTTATGGCCATCGAAAGCATCGACGAGGAGGGCTTTGCCGTCCCCGAGCTCGGCCTGCGCTGGCAGCGCACGACGATGATGTTCGACTGCCAGATACCCGACGACGATTTTTCCGGCGGGGCAGGTCTGCCGCAGCCGGCCGCGCGCATCGCAGCGCTTCTGCCCGACAATTCCTACGCCAAGGCCACCCTGGCCAATATGGCCGCGCAGTTCGTCGCCGCCGCACCATTGCCGATCATCGACACGATCGCCTTCGAAGTGAAGCAGGCCGGCATTTCGGGCGAGATGGGGCCTGCAGCGTCGATCGCGCCGCCGTTTCCGGACATCGAGGATTAGACCATGGCCAATCTTGTTCACGTCAAGCTCGCCGATGCCGACCACCGCATGCCGCACCCGTTCAATCCGACTGTCGATTTTCCGGCAGAAGGGCTGACCGTCGACCGCGAGGACCCGGCATGGCTGCAGCTCATCAATGACGGCTCGCTGATCGCCGAACAGCCAATCGAAGCGCCTGCCGCCCCGGCCGCAGGCAAGCGCAAGGAGAAATAGAGCCATGGGCATCCTGTTCAACAACATTCCGGGCGCAGGCCTGGTCGCGCCGCTGTTTGCCTTCGAGGTGACCTCCGGCGGCAGCTACCAGTCGGCCTCGCGCCTGCTGCTGATCGGCCATAAGAACACCGGCGCGCTCATTGCAGACAATACCCCGACGCCGGTGGGCTCGGCGCAGGAAGCCGTAGCACTTTGCGGCGTCGGCTCGATGCTGGCCGAAATGGCGCGTGTCGCGTTCTTGAATGCGCCGACGCAGGAGACCTGGATATTGGCGGTACCCGCGACCGGAACGGCGCGCGTCGACACCATCAAGGTCAATTCGGTTCCGGCCGGCGGCGGCGTCGCCACCATCGAGATCGGCGGCGAGCCGGTGCAGGTGCAGATCGCTGCAGGCGACAGCGTCAACACGGTCGCCGCGGCGCTGTCGGCCGCCATCAATGCCTATTTCAACGCGCTGACCGGCGCCTCTCTCTCGGTCACCGCGACCGTCGGCACCGACACGGTGACCGTTACCGCTCGCCACCTCGGCCTGATCTATGTCGACTATGATTTCTATGTGCCGACCGTCGTCGCCGGCAACGCCTTTGCCGGCGCTGCCGTCACCATCACCAACACCGTGGTGCCGACCGGCAGCCCGGACCTGTCGGCGGCTCTGGCCGCACTCGGCGACGATCCCTTCGACTGGATCGTCTCGCCCTTTTCGGATGCCACCAACATCGCCCGCTACACGGCGGCGATGAACGATGTGTCCGGCCGCTGGGCGTACAATCGCCAGGTCTATGGCCATGTCTTCACCACCGCGGCCGGCACGCTGTCGGCGTTGACCACCATTGGTCTCGCCCTCAACGATCGCCATCTGACCATTCATCCGCGCCTGCCTGTCGCCGCAGGCAACCCGACGACGGCCTGGCTGGCCGCCGCTGCCCGCACGGCGCGCATCGTGCCATGGCTGTCCGACGACGCGACGGGCAATGTCTCGCGCAACCAGAAGGGCCTTGTCGTGCAAGGCGAAAGGCCGCCGCGCGATCGCTCACTGGTGCCGACCTATGCCGGCCGCAACACCATGCTGCGCTCCGGCATCTCGAGCGTCATCGTCAACACCGATGGCGGCGTGGCGATCGACAAGGTCATCACCACTTACCAGAAGGATGCCAACGCGCAGCCGGACGAGACGTTTCGCGATATCCAGGCCATCGGCCAGCTCGTCGCTATCCTGCGCTATTTTCGCGCGCAGCTGTCCTACGAGCACGGCCAGAAGGCGCTTGCCGACGAAAACCCCGGCGGCCTCGGCGCGATCTCGACGCCGAAGTCGATCAAGGCGACGCTGGTGCATGCCGCCGACACGCTGGAAAATCGTGGCGTGCTGGAAAACGCCCGCGGCTTTGCCGACCGGCTGATCGTCCAGCGCAACAGCCAGAACGCCAATCGGGTCGACATCATGGCGCCGATCGACCGCGTCAATCCGCTCGACGTGATTGCCGCAAACGCGATGCTCTACAGCCAGTATCGCGCCGCCTGATCGCCGCAGCCATCCCATCCAACTGAGAGGAAAAACCGATGCAGAATTTCGGCGGAGAAATGACGTTCGGTCTTTCGACCGGCGAGCGGATCGTGGTGCGCGGCGCGGCCGAGATCATGCCGTCCAATGTCGACATATCAGGCGCCGCCAACCAGGACGGCTCGGTGTATCGCACGGTCGAGCCGACCGGCTTCAAGGCCAACCTCACCTTCGAGGATTTGCCGACCGACGATTGGAACCGGCTGATGCGCGCCTCGGGCTTCAACGTGACGCTCAACGAAAGCTTCACCGGCGTCCAGCATCTGTGGACCGAGGCCGCCTTCACCGGTACGCCCACGATCAACCGCGCCACCGGCGAAGTCACCGGCGTGGCGTTGCTCGCCCGCGTCTACCGGAAGATCTGACGATGGCGGAAACGGTCGTTCCGCTGTCGAAGCGCTATGAGGCGCATGGCGAAGTCTTCAACGGCGTCACACTGCGCGAGCCGCGCTTCGAGGATCTGCTGGCATTGGGTGAGCCCTATGAGGTGCAACGCGCTGGCGGCAACAATGTCGTCATCGAGAATGTCGACACTGTCGCCGCCTATGTTCGCCGCTGCGTCACCGCGCCGGGGATCGACAAGCTGGGCGTGCTCGAGCTGGCGGATGCCAGGCTAGTGCGCGATGCGGTGATCGGTTTTTTTATGCGTACCGCGCCAGCGGTTACCGAGTAGGCGAGGTCGTCGGTATTCAGGCCGACGACCTGATGTTCTTCTTCGGCTGGCAGCCCGGAATTGTGCTGCCGATGCCGTTTTCCGAGATCGCCATGCTGCACAGGCGCGGCATTGAATTCCTGAAGCGCAGGCCGAAGACATGAGCAACCGCACGATCGAGGCCATATTGCGCCTGTCGGCGAAGCTCGGCCCGATGGGCGCCTTCGGCCAATTGTCCAGCAAGCTCAACCAGGTCAACCAGAAGGCGCTGGCATTCAATCGCACCCAAGGGCTGATGGCACGCAACAGCATGCTGGCGGCAAACGCCGTGCGCGGCCTTGTCGCCTATGGCCTGGTGCGCGGGGCCGGGCAAATGGTGACAAACTTCGCCGGCGCTGAACGGCGGCTGAACCGCATCGCCATCAATGCCGATGCCGGCAAGGACAAGCTGGGCGAGATGTTCCGCACGGTCGATCGTGCTGCGCTCGACTATTCGATGACGCAGGACAGCATCACGGACGGTCTCGAATCGCTTGTGGCTTCTGGCCGCAGCCTCGACGATGCGCTTTCGTTCCTGCCTTCCGTCGCCGCAACCGCGCAGGCGGCCGGTGCCGAAATCGCCGACATAGCAACCACGGCCGATGCGATCGGCAGCTCGTTCCATTTCGCCGGCAACAACATGCAGCGCGCGTTCGACATCCTTGTGACGTCGGGCAAGCAAGGCAAGTTCGAGTTGAAGGACATGGCCCAGTACCTTCCGTCGCTGGCACCCGCCATGGCCTCGCTTGGGTATGAGGGTGAGAAGGGGTTGGGCAAGCTCGCCTCCATGCTGCAGACGGTGCGCCTGCAGACTGGTGATGCGAGTTCTGCCGCTACCAATTTGCAGAACGTCTTGCAGAAGATGGAATCGAACGAGACGGCGAAGAGCTTTAAGAAGTTCGGCGTCGATCTGCGCAAGGAAATGGCCAAGGCGCGCAAGGAAGGCCGTGACCTTATCGATGTGTTCATCGAACTGACCGAACGGGCGCTCAAAGGCGATCTGTCGAAGATCCCGCAACTGTTCACCGATGCCCAATTCCAGCAAGGCATGCGCGCCCTTTTGCAGGGCCGCGACGCCATGGAGGGTTTCCAGAAGGCGCTCGAAAATGTCGATGGCGCGACGATGCGCGATCTCGGCCGCGTCCTCGATGACAACCAGTCGAAGATCGACCGCATGGGCGCATCCTGGGAGCGCATGGTGCGCGCGATCGGCTCGGGTATTGCACCCGCCGCCACCGGCGCCATGGACTTCGTCAGCTCCAACATGGACAAGGCGCAGTTCATCAATGCCGAGCTCGACAAGCAGGGCATGGGCTTCTGGGAAAAGCGCATGTGGTGGCTGCGCAATGGCTTCGACAATCAGGACCAGGGGCTGAAGGCGTTCAAGGGCGGCTGGCGTTCCCCGGAAGGATTGCGTGCCGCCAAGGGGCCGATGAGCGCCAGCCCGGAATTGCCGTCGCGCCGTCAGGACCAGCCGGGTCGCACGCCGATCCCGACACCGCGCCCGGTTGCGCCGAGCGTGGCCGAGCAATACCGGCTCTACGGTCGCGGCCACGCAGCCGCCGTGCGCAACAGCGTTCAGGTCGAGAAGCCGTCCGGCTACTTCGGCAACGAAATCGATTTCAGCGCGATGGAACGAGCTACAGACGCCGCAGCCGCCGACCTGAAGGGCGCCGGCGTCGAGACGGCATCGTCCGTTGCTGACGGCGGCAAGCAGGCCGGTGACAGCATCAAGTCTGGTGCCGACACTCTGGCATCGGTCGCGGGCAAGCTGGAAGCGGCAATCGTCGCCGGCGCCAATGCGCTTGCCGGCGCCGCCCGCAGTGCTGCCGCCGACCTGTCGCGGCCCATCGGCTCGCTTAAGGCGGTGCGCGCCGACACCGGCAAGTCCAATGCCGGCCATCTGATGGGGCCACGTTGATGCGCGACTGGCTGAAAGCCTTTCGGCCCGCCTCATTCCGCGGCGTGCCGTTCTTCGTCGAGGCCGAGGAAGCCGAAGGCGGGCGGCGCGTCGCCATCTCGCCGATCGCCTATTCCGATCTGCACATTACCGAGGACATGGGCGGCGATGTCAGGCGTTTCAGCCTGTCGGCCTATGTCGCTGGCGACATTGCCGATGCCAATGCCCGAGCCTTCACCGCGGCGCTCAATGCGCCCGGTGCGGCGACGTTGGTGCTGCCGATGGGCGGTCCGGTGCTGGTTCGCGTGCCGCGCTGGTCATTGTCGCGCGAGCGCGGCCGTGCCGGCTATTTCGGCTTCGAGATCGAGTTCGTTTTGGCGGGCCTCGCCTCACTGCCTTTCGCCGCCGTGCCCGGCGCCTTTGCCATCGCCGCCAAGATCGCCGCCGGCATCGACATGATCGCCTCGGCCGCCGCGTTCCGCATGCGCGATGTCGCGCCTGGTCAGGCGGCACCCTCGGCACTCGCCGCCGCATCTGCCGCGGTGGCGATGGCCTCGGTCGCCGATGCGGCGGAAATGCCGGCCGAAACGCGGCCCGTCATTGCCGATCAGATTGCGACGATCACGCGCCTGTCGTCTGAGCCGGTCACCCAGGCCGGGCCGATTGCCGCGGCGATCGTCTCCACGGTCGGCGCTATTGCCGATGCGGCGAGCCCGACCGAAGCCACTGAAGCTTTTGCGGTTGCCGCCGCACCTTCCGGCAACGATGTCTTCGCCCTGGTGTCGGCCGCCGCCTTCGCCGCCGGGTTTTGCCAGGCGCTTGCTGCGGGCGATTATGTTTCGCGCCAAGATGCGCGCCGTGCCCGTGACCGCATTGCGCCGGTCGTTGATCCCGTCCTCGAGGCCCTGTCGACAAGCCTCGACGTTGCGGTCAGTGAATGGCTGTCGGATATCGCGGCGACTGCGGCATCCGACCTCAGTGCCGTTGCCGCCAATCGGGCGCCGCTGGTCAGCGTGCAGACCGAAATATCGCTGCCGGCGACGGCGCTGGCCTACGCGCTTTATGGCGATGCCGGCCGCGCCGGCGAGCTGGTCCAGCGCAACAGCGTCGCCACGCCGGCGGCCATGCCGATCAGCTTCGAGGCCATCGCCCCCTAGCCTACGTGTGCACGCTGCCCTACAGGGCGGCCTGAGAGGATCGTGTCTTGCCGCTTGAGACCATTGCCATCCAGGCGGGCGGGCTGTTCCTGCCCTGGCAGGATGTCTCGATCTCGATCTCGGCAGAAGAGGCTGTGCGCAGCGCCGTCGTCACCGGGCATATACCGCCAGGCGCCTCGCCGCCTTGGCCCGATGACAAGGCCAGTCTGACGGCGAACGGCACGCTGCTGCTGACTGGCTATGTCCGCGACCTCCGGCCCGACCAGGGATCAGACGACTGGCGCGCGACCATCTCGCTAGTTTCGCGGACGGTCGATGCTGTCGAGACATCGATCCTGCACAAGACCGGCCTGGTCGAGAACAAGGACATCAAGGGCATCGGCGAGGCCTTCGACAATTGCGGCATCGGCATCGAGGCGAAGGGATCGTTCGAAACCATTGCCAAGCATCAGATCGAGCCGGGCGAATCGCTCTACTCGACACTGGAGCCGCTGGCGCGCGCCGAGGCGGCGATCATCCACGACACGCCGCAAGGCAAATTACGCATCGTCCAGAAGCCGGAGGGATCGCATAGCGGCGGCCTGGCGGCTGGCGTCAACATCATCTCCGCCGCAGCGGAATTTTCGGGCGAGGGCAGGTTCAACCCGGTCATCGTTCGCGGCCAGCAATCGCGCGGCACGACTGCGCAGGCATTGCGGCCGGAGGCCAAGGCGTCCGATCCATCGGTCGGCCGCAGCCGCCCCAAGATTGTCGTTCTCGATGGCGAGGCGACGACGAAGCATATGAAGAACGCGGTCGAATGGGAGGCGCGTGCAGCGGCTGGTCTCGCGGTGAACGCGACGATCACCGTGTCGGGCTGGCGCGATGCTGGCGGCAGAATCTGGACGCCGAACTTTCTGGTCTATGTGCGCCATCCTCGCGTCTATCTCGACCAGATGATGGTCATCAAGTCGGTGGAACTTACGCAGGACACGCAAGCCGATGGTGACGGCACGCGGGCGACCCTGACGCTTACCGATCCGCGCGCGCTCGGCGGCTCTTCGTCCGGGTCGAAATCGGGCAAGGGGTGGTCGGCGCCGGAGCCAAAGGCGGAGTATTCGGCGCAATGAAATCCTCCGCGCACCTGACGCGTTTCGAGATCGACTCTTCGCGCTTCGACAACGGCCAGCTGCTGATCTCCGGTCGCGGACTTGCCGGCGAGACGTTCAAGGATTTGCTCTACGTCCAGCCGCATGGCGCCGCCAGTCGTCCGCCCAAGGGCGCGATCGGCGTTGCCATGGTCATGCCTGGCCGCCGCACCCAGGCGATGCTGATGGGGATCGAGCATGCGCAGCACCGGCCCGACCTGCCGGACGGCGCCGCGGCGCTTTACGACGCGTCTGGAAACATCATCAAACTGTTCGCCGGAGGCGTGACCATGGATTTCGGCTCGCGAACCATCACGCTGACCGGCGGCACCTGGAATGTAAAGGGCGACCTCAACGTCGACGGCAACATCACCGCCACCGGCTCGATCATCGACGCCGGCGGCAACACACCGCACCACACGCACTGATGATCAGGATCGTACCGCTCACCGGCGACGGCGAACCGCTTTTGTCGCCCGATACACTATGGGACGGCACGTCGGGCGACTGGGCCATAGCCGGCGACGACAAGGCCAATGCCGGCGGCCTGCGCGCCAAGGCGGAACTTGCCACCGCCGTGCTGCTCTGCCTGATGACCGATGCGCGCGTCGAGCCTGACGAGCTGCCGCCCGAAGAGCAGAACCGCGGCTGGCCGGGCGACAGTTTCGACCTGCGCACCGATCTCGGCGAGACGGTGATCGGCTCGAAACTCTGGCTGCTGCGCCGCTCGACTGCAAACGACGCGACCGCGCTGCGCGCTGAAGACTATGCCCGTGCCGCCCTGCAGACGCTGATCGACCAGGGCGCGGTCTCCTCCGCCGAGGTGATCGGCACGGCCGACCCGGCGCAGCGCCGTATCGACCTGAAAATCACTTTGAAGGACCGCGATGGCGCGGTCGTCTTCGATCGCCGCTTCGGCGTCTTGTGGGAGCAATTGCGTGGCCTGGACCGTCCTCTCGCCAACTGAGATTTCGACCCGGCTGCGCGGCACCTTGCGGCGCTATTTGCCGGGCACCGATGCGCTGGTCTGGCCGAACAATTTGACCGCGATCGTGAAGACCGTCGCCGCAGGCATGCACGACATGCATTTGCGCGCCGCCTGGCTTTACGATCAGATTTTCGCGACCACGGCGAGCGTCCAGCACTTGGAACGGCACGGCGCCGAGCTCGGCATCTATCGCCGGCCGATGGCGCGCGCCGAAGGCGTGGTGACGCTCAATGGCTATGCCGACACCATCTATCCGGCCGGCATCGCCTTCATCGCCGGGAACCGGCTCTATCGCTCGGTTTCCGATGCGCGCTCCGACCTGGCCGGGCAGCTCGCGCTGACCATCCTCTCCGACGATTATGGCGTCGCCACCAACATCGCCGCCGGCGAGACGATGCAGCGCGCCGACCCGACGCAGTTCCCGAACCTGGAGCTGGAAGCGACCGTGGCCAGCGGCGGCATTGGCGGCGGTGCCGACACGGAGACGGATGCCAGCCTTCGCGCGCGCATCCTTGACCGCAAGCGCAGGCCGCCGCAGGGCGGCGCCTATTCGGACTATGAGCAGTTTGCCCGTGCCGTGCCCGGCGTCACTCAGGCCTGGGCCTTTCCTTTCGCCGACGCGCCCGGCACGGTCGGCGTCTGGTTCCTGTTCGAAGGCCGCGTCAACGGCATTCCCGAAGCGGGCGATATCGCCCTGGTCCAGGATGCGTTGGACGCGCGGCGACTGATCCGTGCCGGCCTGTCGGTTTCCGCGCCGATCCCGTCGCCGCTCGACATCACCATCGCGAACCTTGTCGTCGACACGGTGCAGACTCGTGCGGCGATCGCCGCATCGATCGCCGCCATGCTGGTCAGGCGCGCCCGGCCAGGTGTCGCCTCGGCACCCTTTACACTGTCGCGCTCGTGGATTTCCGAAGCGATCAGCCTTGCGGTCGGCGAGGACCGGCACTTTCTGATCAACCCGTCCGGCGACATCATCTATGTCGGCGGCGAAATGCCGGTGCTGGGCACGGTAAACTATGTCTGACGCCGTGCGCTGGCCGCGCTATCCGGGGGAGGACGAGCTTGCCTTCTTCCACTTCGCCCCGGACGATCCGTTCATCGGTGCGCCGCCGCAGGGCGATGTCCTGTCCGATCCTTCGGATGAGGCCGCAGAAGGTTTTCTGACGGCGCTGCTGCCGAAGGGGGCGGCATGGGGCACGCCCGACAACCAGGCGCTCGATCCGCTGTCGGTGCTGTCGCGGTTCTGGCGCGCGATCGGCTCGGCCCTTGCCGACGCCTATCGGGCGCTGTTCGGCGTCGTGCTGGAATCGACGGCAGTGACGCTGGTCACTTCGCTGGACGACTGGGAAATCGAATACGGGCTGCCCGATCCCTGCCTCGGGCCGGACCAGACGATCGACGCGCGTATGCGCTCGCTGCTCCTGAAAATCCGTTCCGGCGGGACCATCACGCCGGCCGATTTCATCAAGCTAGCCGCCGATGCCGGCTATGCCATCTCGATCGAGGAGCCGGCGCCGTTCCGGGCCGGTGCATCGACCTGCGGCGGCCCTGAGGCAATCGCCGGTGGCGAGGTCGTTGAATATGTCTGGATCGTCAGGGTGCCTGGCGTTTCGGTCGAATTCTTTCGCGCCGGCGACGGCCGTGCCGGCGAGACGCCGCTCGGCCGGCTCGGCCTGCCTGACGATCTGATCTGCCTGTTCAACGCGCTGAAGCCAGCCTGGACCACCATCGTTTTTTCCGTCTGAAAAGAGGCCGCCATGAAGTTCGTCAATCCGCGCAATGCGCCCGTATCGAGCGAGCGCATCCCATACTGGAACGAGAACCGCGCGGCTGGCCTGACCGGCGCGATCCCGCCGGCCGATGTCTTCAACGATCCGCAGGACGAGATCCTGAAGGTGATCGTCGAAGCTGGCCTCACACCCGATCCCGCGGACAAGACGCAGCTCTGGCAGGCTCTGCAGGCGCTGATCGCCGACATTGTTTCGGGCAGCACGCCGTCGATCGAGGTGCCGCCCGGCTCGGTCTCGATGTTTGCTGCCGCGACGGCGCCGACCGGCTGGCTGAAATGCAATGGCCAGGCGGTCAGCCGCACCACCTATGCCGATCTGTTCGCGGCGATCGGCACCAGCTGGGGCGCCGGCGACGCGGTCTCCACCTTCAACGTGCCCGACTTCCGCGGCGAATTCTTGCGCGGCTTTGATGATGGCCGCGGCATCGACACCGGACGCGTCTTCGGCAGCTTTCAGGATTACGCCACGGCGCGGCCGCAGACGGACGATGTCGCGCGCGTCAATGGCGATGGGTCGCTTGGAACGCTTCGGCAAGCAGGCAATGCGACACCATCGACCAACCCGTCTGAGGTCGGCTTTGCCCGTGTCGCCAAGACCGGCGAGCGCAACGTTAATGACGGCTGGGATCCGGGCGGCGGCGGTAATCCTTATGTCGACATCGTCAATGTCACGACCGGCGATGCCGAAACGCGGCCGCGCAACCGGGCGGTGCTCTACATAATCAAGACCTGATTGCCTCACGGCCGCATCGTCGCCTTTTCGGCTGCTGGCCCCCTTTCTCCTTTACCGGATTGTAAATCATGGCCGCACCTGACCTGTTCGGCATCCTCGATGTCGTCAAGAAGCTGACGCCGCCGGCGGACATGGGCACCGCCCATGTCGACGGCTTCTCCTGGGCGCGCAACGGCCTCAGCTATGGCGATTCGACCAAGCTGACCGCCGACGACTGGAACCGCATCATTGCCAATCTGCGCGTCGTGCTGATCGCCTCCGGCGTCGATCTCGCGACCCTCGATCCGGCCGACCCGGCGCTGTTGCAGACGGTGCTGCAGCTCTATCTCGGTGCTGCCGTCACTGACATCCTGTCCGGCGTCGATGTCGGCGGCTACGGCATGATGGCCAAGGCCATCTATGACGCCAACAATGACGGGCTGATCGATATCGACCATGGCGGCACCGGTGCTTCGAGCCTGGTCGATGCCGCCGACAATCTGTCGGCCATGTCGACCGACATGGCTAGTGGGGCCACCACCGATCTCGGCGACGCCACCGGCATCAATGTCCGCATCACCGGCACGGACGCCATCTCTTCCTTCGGCTCGGCGCCGAACGGCGCCATCCGCCGCCTGACCTTCGCCGCGGCGCTGACGCTGACCCATAACGCCACCAGCATGATCCTGATCGGCGGCGCCGATCTTGCGACCGAGGCCGGCGATACCGCGTGGGTGCAGTCGCTCGGCTCCGGCAACTGGCGCATGCTCGGCTTTTTCAGGGCCAGCGGCGCGCCGTTGAGCAGCATTCTGCGGCAAGGCTCAAACCCGCTACCGACTGCCGAAGGCGATATCCGCTGGGATACCGACGACAACGTCATCGTGGTCGGTGACGGCGCTGGACAGAAGCTGTTCCTGGCGGCGCCGGCCGGCCTGGTGGCGGGCGACCTGCTTTATGCCACAGGGCCGAAGGTTCTGGCGCGAGTGCCCAAGGGCACGGCGCGGCGCACGCTGCGCATGAATGCCGCCGCGACCGCACCGGAATATGGCGGCGGCAACGGCTTGCCTGATGCCGTGCTGGAGGACCAGAAGGCCTCGGGTGTGAGCGGCGGTTCTTCGGCGCCCGGCAATGGCGCCTGGGCTGTGCATATCCTGAACACCAAGGTGCGCGATCCCTACAATCTGATGGCGCTGGCCAGCAACGTCTTCACGCCGGCCAACGATGGCCAGGTTGAATGGCAAGTCGTCGGCTATGGCACCGAACTGCAAGTTCGACTGTTCGACGTGACCGCCGGAGCCGAGGTCGGCATCGGTATGGGCGCTGGAGGCAACACGTCTCCCGATACCGGTTGCATTGCGGTCGGCGGGGCGATGGTCATCGGCGGCCACGCCTATCGCCTGGAATGGCGCACTTCACACACACACGCCAACGGCCTCGGCCTCGCCTTCGGCTTCGGCTCGATCGAGGTCTATGCCCGCCTTAAATATTGGGGAGACGCATGAGCAATTTCGTCCTCGTCGAAAACGGCATCGTGGTTCAGTCCGACCGCTCGGGCGGCCAGCCCGATGGCTTCGTCGAAGCTGGCGACGAAGTCTGCCCCGGCTTCCTGTTCGACGGCGAAGTCTTCACCGCGCCCGTACCGGTGCCGGTCATCCCCGATCGGGTTTCGGCACGGCAGTTCAAGCTGCAGCTGCTCGCCGCCGGATTGCTGGCCGAGGCCGAGGCCTGGATCGCGGCGCAAGGCCTGGCCGTGCAGATCGCCTATGACAACAGCGGCATCTTCGTGCGCGCCGATCCGACGATGCAGGCCGGCTTTGCCGCTCTGGGTTTCACCGGCGCCCAGGTCGGCGCCTTCTTCACAGCGGCATCGGTCCTCTGAAATCATGGCAAAATATGTCTTCCCCGACGTCGAGCCGATCCGGCCCGGCTACGATTTCCAGATGCGCCTCCAGTTCCCGCAGGACCTGTGGGATGCCGAAGAGATCGGCAGCGGCCGGCTGGTGGCGCAGTTCCGCGCCGCCGTGCCCGGCCCGGTGCTGTTCGAAGCCGACACGATTGATCTGACGATTCAGCGCGAGGCGCCGCGCACGCTGGCCTTCTTCCTGTCGGAGGATGCGACCAAGCCTTTCGTCGCCTCGACGATCGTCGTGTTCGATATCGCCCGCATCGACGGCGACGACAGCAGCATGGTTCTCGACAAAGTGATCTGGCCAGTTCTGGAGACGGTGACCCGCGATGTCGTATAGCGCGATCCTCGAAATCCCAAATGTCGTCGTCGTCTCCGGCCCGGCTGGCCAGTCTTTCCTTGTCGTCCAGAATGCCGGCGATCTGGTCGCAGATTTCGGTCGCGACGGCGACCGCGCCATCATTCGGGCGAGCGGCGACGAGTGGCGGAAGACTGCCGGCGGCTGGGCGGCGACCGGCGGCAATTTCTGGGGGACGTTGCTTCAGCAAGCCGCCGACAAGGTGGAGCTTGCCCGTCGCTGGGCCGAGGAAGCGCCCGACGTCGAAGTCGACGGCGGCTTTTCCGCAGTGCACTGGGCCGGCCGCTCCCAATATTGGGCGACAAGGCCCGAAGTCGTCACGGTATCGATGAACATTGCCGCCGTGCTTGCGGCCTCCGACAACATGGCGGCGATCATCGCGGCACCGGCGCAGGCGACAGCTGCCGCGACCTCGGCTGGCAACGCGCTAACCTACAGGAATCAGACGTCTGGCTATCGCGACGAGGTGGCGTCGATCGCGGTGACCTTCGGCGACCTCGCTTCGGCCATGACCGCGATCAACGCGGCACGCGATCTCGCTCAAGCCTATGCTGTCAGTCCGACAGACGTGGGACCCGGCAGTCCGAGCGCAAAGACCAGCGCCGACCTTGCCGCGGCGAAGGCGGCCGCCGCTCTCGTCAGCGAAACCAATGCCGGAGTATCTGCCGGACAGGCCCTTGCTGCGGCTGGCGGGATTATCTACGACACCACCACCGCCGGCATCGCGGCGACGGTCAATGGGCAGTTCTTCATCGTCAAGGGCGATGGCACCACGACCTATGCGCTGATGTATAAAAATGTCGCGACGGTGGCGACGCTGGTTGCCAGCTACCCAAGCAAGACAGCGCTGGACAATGCGCTGCTGCTCCTGGCTCAAACTCTTCTTCGTGCTGATGGACCAACCGAATTTTCACTGACTGACCAGGATGGCTATCGCTGGTTGCGTGTCACGCCGACGGTATTTCAGCACCCCGTCATTGACAGCATCCGCGTCGATCTGGCGATCGCCAAGGCGGTCACCGATCGCAGTAAGCAAAAGAGCGGACCAACTGAATTTTCGCTGACTGACCAGGATGGCTATCGCTGGATGCGTCTATCGCCGACTGTTTTCCAGCACCAGGTAATGGACAGCGTTCGGTCAGACCTCGCAGCGGCAAAGGCGGTGACCGATCAGAACAAGCAAAAGAGTGGGCCGGCGGAGTGGTCTCTAACCGATGTAGATGGCTCCAAGTTTTTCGAGGTGAAGCCGGCGACGATGCGACATCCGGTTATCGATCGTTTCGCCCGTAGGATCGACAGAAACGAGCGGCCATTACCAGATCCGGCATACGCCTTGATGGCGACGCTTGCCGAGCGAATTGGCCTCCATATGCTTGGCGAGTCTCTCTCCATGGGGCATCTATCGAACCCACCGATCTCGACGACGCCATCGACCCGTGCGGACATGTTCAACGGTGGTGTCCGCCCGGAAGACCGCAACGACACTGACTTTAGCGGAAACCGTGCGTCGCTGACGAGTGCATTCGAGGTGACCAAAGCGCCAGGTATCGACGATTTCGTGACAGATGGCGGCGAGACGCCCATGTCTGGCATGGTCGAAATGATCGCGCAGCTTCTGGTCGAAGAGGATGGGTACGATCCGCTCGCCCTCGGGCAGAAGTTCCTGCTTGCGGCAGACGGCCACAACGGCCAGCCGATCTCTGGCATGCTGCAGGGCAGCGTCGCGTCGGATGTGTATGAGAGGGTACTAGCTTCGATCGGCCAGGGCGCTTCGCTCTACGAGGCAGCCGGCAAGTCCTATGTACCGGGTGCCCTGACCATATTCGAGGGCGCGAATGACAATTTTAGCGATGTCACCTACCAGTATTACTTAGACAATCTGAGGCTGGTCAGATCGCAGTTCCAGGCTCCGGTCGATGCTATTCTTGGTTGGCATCGGCCCTTGCCGATGGCAGTCATACAAACGTGCACACACCCAACCAATGGACTACCGGTTCCGAATGTCGCCTTGGCCAGCTTGGCGGTGTGCGCTGATGCCGAAATGGTTTTCGCCGGCCCAGCTTACCCATTCCCGCAAATCTCGGTCGGAGATCTCCATCTTTCGGCGCGAGGTTCGAAATGGGCCGGTGCCTATTTTGGCCTGGTACTCAAGCGACTGCTGTTCGATCAGATCAAGGTCGCGCCGCTCGTCCCGGTCATCCATGCGCAAGGTAACAACATTATTGCCCGGTTTCCCGTTGACCGTGGGCGCCGCATTATCGGCGGGGCAACCAGCCCGGAAGTGCCGGCTGTCACGAATTGGGGGTTGGCCGCGGTGAGTGCTGCCGGCGCGACCAAAACGCTGTCCAACCCTCGCATTGCCGGCCGCGACTGCATCGTCTGGGATGCTAGCGAGACGCCGGCTGATGCATGGAAGTTTCGCTTCGCTTGGACAGGTGACGCCTACAAGGGCTACTCCAACATCCGCGACGACAACCCCCTGATTTTCGATCGGTCTTTCCTGAAGCTGCCCATGCAGAAGTGGGTGCCAATCTGCGAGGTGATACTCACATGAGCAAAGTCGCCATTCAATTCGACGGGAGCTTCGCCTCAGGGCTTGGCTACGGCAAGTTCCAGGATCTTCCGGACATCGGCGGGACTGGTGTTCTGGGTTATCTGCTCGGCAGCAAATTGACATCGGCCCCAACCAAGAACATTTTCACGGGTGCGACGGACGGTACTCTGTTCGGCACGCCCGGTCAGGTTGGACTAGCGCAGCTGCCAGGCGGCATCGTTACCGGCAGCATTGCGGGGACCACTCTCACCGTCAGCGCCGTTGCTGCAGGCGTGATCGCCGTCGGCCAGCAGATCAGCGGCTCGGGCGTCACTGCAGGCACGACGATCACGGCGCTTGGGACGGGCAGTGGTGGCACAGGAACCTACACGGTCAGTGCATCGCAGACGGTGTCCAGCACCACGATCAGTGCCTATGGCGCTTACTTCGATATGGGCGCGCAATTCTCACGATCGCTGTTCAATTTGAACAACGAGATTACTCTAGTTGCTATCGCGAAGGCGCCGGCCACGCAAAGCCTGATCGCGGACGACGGCAATACGAGCTCGCTCGTCAGCGTGAGCCTGTTGACCCCTGGTGGCGGCGGCGGCGCGCAGGCATTCGGCACCGATGCCAACGCTGTTGCGGCAAGCGCTACTGCCGCGAGCACGCTCGGGACGGACAATTCTTCAAAATGGTCGATGTTCGCAGCGCAGTTCAATTTGACCGCCGCCCAAGCGCATATCCAGCGTTCGGGCAGCGCCAGGGTTTCCAGCGCTGTGGTGAGCAGGGCAAGCGGCGCGCTAGGTTCGACCACAAAGAAGCTTCGCTTCGGCCGCCGGCCGCTTGGCGCGACCACTGAGGCGAGCGCGGGGGCGATCCTTGCGATCTATAGCAAGTTTCTGACCAGTACCGATCTCGACGATATCTTTGCGGCTTCAGTAGCGATCATGGCCGATGTCGGGGAGACGCTGTAAAATGAGCCGCTTGTTCTGTTAACCGAATTGCCATAGACGAACATCTCCGTTTAAAACAACGAGGCGCGATCTATGCTGAAGCAGATCACTGCGGAAATACACCCAAGCACGTCCGCAAGGATATTCAGGGCAATGCGCTGGCTGGATCGATTCCGCGGCTGGCGCCGAGTCGCCCGCATCACACCCAGCGAAGCGCTCTTCACGGTGGTCAACGGTTCGACAGTTTATTCGGGTACCTTGGCGTCGAGGCTCGATCGCGAAGTCTACCTGTTCGGCGGCTATGAAGATGATCTCACTGAAGCATTCCTCAACTTCATCCCACCCGAGAAACGAGGCATCGCACTTGATATTGGTGCCAACGCCGGAACCCACAGCCTAGCGTTCTCCCGTCGTTTTGCGGAGGTCCACGCTTTTGAACCGAACGAGCGGCTTTGGAGGACCTTCGAACGGAACGTTGCACTTAACGATCTGAAGAACGTGCATCTGCATCGGGTCGGACTGGCAGAGCATGCGGCCGATCTGCCGTTCTTCGATATCGGCAAGGACAATCTTGGCTTAGGAACGTTCTCTACCGTCGAGCAGTATGACCGACCGCTCCAGCAGGTTGGCGTGTTCCGGGTCGAACGTGGGGATGATTTTCTGGAAGCCAAAGGGATTTCGACCGTCGACGCGATCAAAATCGATATTCAGGGCTTTGAACCGCACGCCTTGCGAGGGCTTAACAGGACACTTGCCAAGTCCAGGCCGATCGTCTGGATCGAAATCGGTGACGGGACCCTCGAAGAAGATCTGAGCTCGCTTCAGGACGTTCAGAAACTATTCCCTTATCCGATCAAGATGCACCTCATGGCCGGTGCTGGCGGGGTCGTGAGGCGGATAAAGACAGAACTGGTCGCTGGGCCGCAACTGAGGCCGGGGAACTACCTGATCTCTCCAGCGGACTAAGTCATCGGTCTGGTTTCTGTGGGCTGTTGGACTGCTGGTTTGACCACCAGATAAAATACAACGAGCCCACTTTCATGATCGGCACCCGCCGATCGTGTTCGCGCGTTCGCAGTTCCCGATAGGTCTTCACTTTCAGCGTGCCTCTCGGCAGCCTGATACGTAGCGTCATTTTGCGCGGCCCCAGGCATATCCCCAGGGCCAGGGTTACACGCCTGTCGATCTGGCGAGTCAATCCATCTTTCCCACAATCTGCAACCTGCCCGTAAGGGCGGAAAGGAACTCCCATGGACACCACGTTCAAGGGCGCTGCGAAGCGCATCACTGATCGCGATATCCCGCGCATCGGTGCGCTGATCGGCGTCGGCGAGGATCATGTTCATGCCTTCATGGACGTCGAGGCGGCAGGATCCGGCTTCGATGCCAAAGGCCGGCCCAAGCTGCTGTTCGAGCCGCACGTCTTCTATCGCAACCTGTCCGGCGCCAAGCGAACCGCCGCGGTGAAAGCCGGTCTCGCCTATGCCAAATGGGGCGCAAAGCCTTATCCGAAGGACAGCTATCCGCGCCTGGTCGCGGCTATCGCGATCGATGAGACGGCTGCGCTGAAGTCGGCGTCTTGGGGCCTCACCCAGATCCTCGGCGAGAACTTCAAGGCAGCTGGCTACGGCACCGTGCAGGCCATGGTGCGGGCCTTCATGGATGACGAGGCCGCGCACCTCGAGGCGACGGTGAAGCTGCTTGTCGCGTGGAAAGTCGACGACGATCTGCGCGCGCATCGCTGGCCGGTGGTCGCCGAGACTTGGAACGGCCCTGGTTACAAGAAGAACCGCTACGATTCCAAGCTCGCCGCCGCCTATGCCAAATGGCAGAGGATCAAGGACACGCCCTACGCGCCGGGCAAGCCTTCGGTTGCCGAACCGGCCGCGCCGATCGAGCGGGCACCGCCGGCCGTCGACAAGGAAACGATCGAGCGCGTGCAGCAGCAGCTGAAGGATCTCGGCTATACCGAGGTCGGTGGCATCGACGGCAAGATCGGCACGATGGCGGCGACCGCGATCCGCGCCTTCCGTGCCGAGAATGGCCTGCCTGAGGGCGACGGTATCGACGATGCGCTGCTTTTGGCATTGCAAAAGGCCAAGCCGCGCGTGCTGGCGCCGGCGCGCACGGATGCCGCTCCGGACGTCGTGCGCGAGAAGGTGCCGGAAGTTCGCACCAACTGGTTGGCCAAGGTCGGCGCGTTCTTCACCACGATCGCGGCGCTGATCGGCAGCTTCTTCGACGGCATCGTCGGCAATCTCGACCAAGCCTCGGGCCTCATGCAGCCGGTCAAGGACGCCGCCGGCGACGTTCCCGGCTGGGTGTGGATGCTGGCGATCGCCAGTGTGGCCGGCGGCCTCTTCCTAGTGGCCCGTCATGGCGAGAAGAAGGGCGTCGAGGCGTTCCAGAGCGGAGCGCGGCGATGATGGGCAGCCTCATTGGCGCTGTAGCAGGCCTGCTCGGCGTCAACAGGCTGCTCGCCGGCGTCATCGCGATCGGCGCCGCCATCCTCGTCGCCTCCGGCGCGGGGTTGAGCGTCTACATGCTGATCAAGCACCAGGGCGCGGCCGAGCTCCGCCAGAAAATCGAAAGGGAAAACCGCGATGCGATCGAAAAGGGTCTGGGTGCTCGCATGTCTTTTGACGACTGCCTTGCTGCCGGCGGGGTGTACGACTTCAAGCGTCAACGGTGTTCCGGCGCTACGCTCGGCCCTCGGTAACAGCCTCGCTGGTGCCCAGGGCAAGACAATTGAGGATCAGAACCGTATCGACCGCACGATGGCGCCAGGCTGCGCGATCGGCCTCTACAAGCCGGCCGAATGCGACCGCCACTCAAAGGCGAGCACGACACGCCGCGCCGAACTGAAATCCTGAATGGGCGGGGTACGATGGCAGAAACAGATCCGCTCCTGTTGCCGCAGCGCTGGCGGGAGCTCGACAGGCGCACCATCGAAATGGTGGCGCGCTGGAACGAGGAAGAGCGCGAACGCATGATCCAGGTCAGCCATCTGACCAAGAAGCAGATGGACCGCCTGGACCAGTTTTTGAAGCTGCCCGACGACAAATGGGAGGCAGGCTTCCGGATCGTCACCCGCTCGGTGATCTTCAACAAGACGCTGCGCTCGGCGCCCAAATTCGTGCTCGGGCTTGCCGCCGTGCTGGTAGCGCTGAACCAGCTCTGGGCGCTGCTGGCGCCCTATGTGAGGTCGATCAAATGAGGGCCGGATGACGGTGCTGGAACGAACGCGCGCCTTCGACTGGCGCTCCGCGCTGGTCGCTTCGCCCTTTGCCGTGCTCTTGGCATGGCTGGTCACCATCCTGATCGACCGCGAGCCGCCGATCGTCTTCGAGACGGCGAGCGTGCTGACGCCGCATGTGCCGCAGGGCGGTGTGCTTGATGTCCAGTACACGGTGGTGCAGAACCGCATCTGCGCGGCGACAGTCGAGCGCTATGTTACCGATTCGGATGGCATCGTGCATGTGCCGTCGACCTATACGGTCGGCCGTCGACCGTTGATCGACGGCTATCCGCCGGAAGGCCGCGAGACCTATCAGCGCTCGATCACCATCCCGCTGGCAACATCGCTCGGCCGCGCCCATTACGAGGCGCGCTTCACCTACGCCTGCAACGTAATGCAGAAGCTGGCCTTCCCGATCGAGGTGACGGCGCCGACGGTCTATTTCGACATCGTTCCGGCGCCGGCAACGCTGACGCCGCTGACCCCGGAAGCACCTTAGCAATCCGCGCCCGGCGGCTCCGGGCAACCCCCACTCATGGAGATGAAGAGATGGGCATTCGTGCAAAAATGCGACTGGAGAACGTGTTCGCTCAGGCTTGGGGCGGCGCGAAAGCGATCTTCCGATGCGAGTACGATCAGAAGGTCGCCGAGGATCTTTCGTTCCAGAAGGCGACACCGTCGGGTCATGCCGAGTTCCAGATCGACAACCCGAAAGCGGCTGAGCAACTTGTGATCGGCAAGAGCTACTACGTCGACTTCACACCGGCCAACTGACCTCATCTGGTCGGAAAAAATTAACATAGCCCCGCCGCGCCGAAAAGGTGCGGCGGGCTTTTTGCGTTTTAGGGCAGGGGTTGACTTGCACTCCCGACCATGAACGGAATGAGAACATACAACCGGGGGTTCTCATGCATCTCGCTATCGACATTTCTGATATGCCGGCCGGCGACGCGGTCGACAGCTTCGTCGTCCTGGCGCCGTCCAACGCCCGCTCCGACGCCGCCTTGCGCGCGGTCGAGGCTTTCCTGAAGTGCTGCTTCCCGGAATACGATTTTCTCGCCAATGGCGAGGCCATGCCCTTCGACGGCGATTACCAGGTGCTGCCGATCTGCGGCGTCGTCGGCGACGAGCCGGACGCGCTGCGCATGCTCGACTATCCCGAACCGTCGGTGATGATGGGCATCGCCGCGGCGCTGAAGGGTTTCAGGCCCGGCCTGCCGCCGGCGCTGAACTAGAATCACGTTCCGTTCACTCTGGCTAATATAAGGTTTGTACCTAGTATTGACTGGGTGCGTAAAATTGTAAGTACCGGTCGCCTCGAGTTCATTCCGCCAATGGAGCCCAAGCTGGTCGCCAAGCCGCCCGAGGGTGAACACTGGATGCATGAGATCAAGCTCGACGGCTACCGCGCCCAAATCGTCATCAACAGCGCCGACGATATCCGGGTCTTCACCAAGTCCGGCGCCGATTGGACCAGTAAGTTCACCGGCCTCGTTGAAGCCGCGCGTGAGCTCGATGTCGAGAACGCGATCTTCGATGGTGAGGCGGTGCTCACCAACAAGGCCGGGCTGCCCGACTTCGACGCGCTGCAGAAGTCCGTGCACAGCGATCCCTACGCCACGATCCTCGGCGCCTTCGACATCATGCATCTGGACGGCCACGATCTGCGCGACGTCGGCTGCAAGGCGCGCAGGGAAATGCTCTACAGCATCATCAAGCCGAACAGCAGGATCCAGTTCAGCGAGGCCCTGCCAGGCGACCCGAAGGCGATCTTCTATCTCGCCGACCAGGCGGGGCTCGAGGGGATCGTCTCCAAGCGCGCCGACAGCCCGTATCGCAGCGGCCCCACATCGAACTGGTTGAAGACAAAGAGCTGGACGGTCGACGAATTCGAACTGCTCGGCGTCGAGCGCGAGCCGGGCAAGGCGGCATTCGCGTTGCTGGCTGATCCCGGCACCGGCAAATATCTCGGTACCGCCTTCATCACCTTGGGCCGCGACATGAAGGAACGGCTGTTGAAGCGCGTCCGGGAGCACGCCGGCCCGCCGCCAGAGGCCATGAAGAAGCGGACGGCGACGCAGTGGGTCAAGCCTGGCGTAAAGCTGCGCGTCAAGCATCTCCGTGGCGATCACAGCCACATACGCCATGCCTCGCTGCTGGGTTTTGGCGACGAGGAATAGCAGTCAGCCGGCGAACAGGTGCTTGGAGCCTGTCGTCACCATCCAGTTCGCCCGGTCAATATGGCTGCGAACAGCGTTGCGGGCGCGCACCGGTTCAAGAGCCGGGTCGATGCCGAGAATGAGATCTGCCATCTCCTCTACGCTGGCAATGTCAGCGCAGGCGTCCAAGATCTGCAGGTAGATGGTGAAATTCTCTTTGTCGTAAACCGTGATGGAGTCCGACCACGGAACTTCTTCAAGGAGTCCAGGTTTCATAACGAGCATGCCTTTTCAGATTGCCATGTCACCCTGGATGATGCCGCGGGCTTGGCGTTCGTCAAGTGCCAGCGCTATATCGACCGGATGGCGAAAGGCTGGACATTACAATCATTGATCGATGGCAAGATGCAGCTCATCGCGTTTTGCCACAATCCGCGATGCCACCATAATCAGCCGCTCAATCTAGAGAAGCTGAAGGCGAAGCTCGGTCCGGATGCGCCGGCGATGGCTGATGATCTCATTCCGAAGCTGAGGTGTGCGAACTGCGGCGGCAAAGCCGTCGGCCTGACCTATACACCGGAGAACACTAAAGTCTCCGGCATGGGCCATCGCATTGACTAGACCGCGCCCAGAAACCGCCCAGATACGGGGCCTAAGCGCCCAGTTTCAGGGAAATAGCTGGGCACAAACGGCACAGAAAAGCCCGGAAAGCCGCCATTCCTGCGGTTTTAACGCTCGTTTACACCGAACATGTCGGAAGTCAGAGGGCCGCCTGTATCCATGAGTGACACGCCACCTGATCCCGACCGCAGAATTTGACACGGCCAAAGCTAGCAGTGACACGGCGCATTGATTTCATTGCATTCCTAGGAGCCTTCCAAGCTGAATATGCGGGTTCGATTCCCGCTACCCGCTCCAGATTTCCCGCAGCCGCGGCGTCCCTCGCGCACGATCCCGAAGCAGGCACCGCCAAGTGAAGCGCTTTGCCGATAATTCAAAGTGTTGGTTGCGCGTCCAGACGGACGCGCAACGACCTTAATCCGTTGTTTTATGCATGTCGTTGTACCAAACCGCAGGCGGTGTTGGGCGACATGCCTTAACTCGCGAATTTGCTGAATATGGACGCGAGCTGGTTCTGCTGCGGCACTTGCCCGTTCGGCGTCAGCTGGTCGACAAGCCCTGGCAAGGCTGCGGACAGTTGCTTGAGCAGGTCCTGCTGGTTCAGCCCCGTCCTTTGCGCGATCTCCTGAATGATTTGTGGCCCGAGAGCGCTGCCCAGATCGCTGGGGTTGATCGGCTGGTTCTGACCGGTACCGACCCACGAATTGGCGACGTTGCCGTGGCCGGCGTCCTTCAGTTTGTCGAGCAGGCCGCCCAGACCGCCGAGCAGGCCGCCATCGGCGGATGCTGTTGTATCAGGCGGGACGGGGGCAGGGCTTTGCGTTGCCTCCGGCTGGGCGGAACTTCCACCGCTCAGCATTTTTCCCACCAAAAGTGCGCCGAGCGCGATCATCAGCGGCTTGGCGACGTTGCCGCCGGGAACGGCATTGTCAAACAGTCCCATTGTGGATCTCCATGTCAAATTGCCCGTCCGTCTCCGACAATGACGCATCCATGGCGAATTTCAAGCCGGTTTGAGCTTTCCGTAATCATGATTTTCAAGTTGGCTTGAGCTTTGCTTAATAATGTGGAAGTAATCGAGCGCGGGGAACGGAGAGGAAAAATGTCAATATTAAGCTGGATTATTCTCGGCGTCATCGCCGGCTTCATAGGCAGCAAGATCGTCAATAAAAGCGGGCAAGGCCTTGTGCTCGACATCGTGCTCGGGATTGTCGGGGCCATCGTCGGAGGGCTCATCTTCAGCGCGTTTGGCGCGTCGGGCGTTACCGGGCTCAACATCTATAGCCTGATCGTAGCCGTGGTCGGTGCCGTGGTTGTCCTCTGGGCCTATCATCAGTTCAGCGGCAAGAGGGCTCTATAGAAGCCGTCCGGCAGTTGCGTCGGCATTCGGGTGAATGCCGACCGCCTATCTGATCCTTCTGAGGATTTCGCGGATCAGCGTGTTGAGGCCGGCTTCCAGCCCTCTCACCATGATCGGCCATAGTTCCTCCAGCAATCGCTGCCATACGGCATCCCGCCCAATCCTCACCGGCAGATTTGGCATCGAGCTCATTGCCGCCGTCACGTCGCGGCGCAGCCGCTCGCCGCAGCCGCTTGCGCCGCTGATCGTCGGATCGAAAGGCAGCCGGGTGAAATCCCATTTTCCGCGTTGCTCGATGCCGAGATTGCTTTCGACCTCGGCGTGCGAGAGCACCGTTTTGGGCGTGACCTTGATGCGGTAATATTTGCAGAGTTCGGCGACAACCGCGGTCATCGCGTCCCACTGCGCCCTGGTCATCGGATAGCGGCCGGCATCGAACGGCCTTTCCTCCGCCCCGGCCATGCAACAGAGCGAAACCCCGATCGAGCCGCCGTTGCAGTTGAGCGTGTGCGCGGCATATCCCGGTTTTACCCGGCCGGAATTGAGCGCGATCGAAGGCCGGCCCCTGACCAGACGGCCATTCCCCTCGACCAGTATGTGATATGCATCCTTGTCGGTATCGCCGGCCGAATGCGAGCCCGCCGTCCAATGGCAAATGACGCGCCTCATCGCAACATTGGGCAACCACTCGGGCGGTAATGCCACAGAAATCCCCGCGACATAGGTTCGGTGACGGAGCACAGTATAGTTTCTTTGGCGACGGACGCGAAAACGAAACGATAATTTGGTTGAGCGTTTTCTAACGGTCAGCTATTCGTCGGCATCTCCAGCGACCACGTGTTCTTCATATTGCGGCAGGTCGTCGGTGATCGTGAACCACTTCGCCTTGGAGCCGACAAAGATGTGCTGCGTCGGGCGGATGGTCGGCTCGTCGACCAGGGTTCCCATGGCGACATGCACGAAGGCACCGCCGCGGACCACCGAATAGAGCAACGAGCCGCAAGTCTTGCAGTGCGCGTTATGGCCGGTTTCGTCGCCGAAGATCATGAGATTGTCCTCGCCCCTGGTCAGGCTCAGCCTGTCGCGTTCGATGCCGGCGAATGGCTTGAACGCCGAACCGGTGGTGCGCCGGCAGTTCGAGCAGTGGCAGTTCGCGGCATAGATGAACGCGTCCGCCACCGCATACTGAACGGCGCCGCACAGGCACTTTCCGGTGAGCGTGCGGTTGCTTGCATTCTGGTTGCTTTCCGGGCTTGCCATGCGCTTCTCCACTTCCGCTCTAGGCGACGACAGTCAACCGGCGCTTGCGCTCGTCGAGCGAGACGATTGTCAACCCGCTGGCCACCACCAGCAGGATACCGCAGATGGCCAGCGCATTCGGGAGTTGCCGGAATACCACCAGGCCCGAAATCACCGCCCAGACGGTGAAGCAATAGTAGAACGGCGCCACCACGCTGGTCGGCCCGACCCGATAGGCCATGAAGATGAAGAAGTGGCCGAAGATCAGGAACAGTCCGGCCCCCGCCATCAGCAGCAGGTGATGGGTTTCAGGCACGACCCACTGCTCGGAAAGCAGATGCGCGACGCCGGCGCCGGCGAGCACCACGACCACCGCGGAAATGGCAACAACCATCCCCGGCACCTCGGCGGCGACCTTGCGTCCCGCCAGATCGCGTGCCGCGGACAGAGCGGCATTGCCCAGCGCCAGCAGGGCGTAGACCGAAATCCCCTGCATCGTCGGTTGTGCCACCATCACCCCGCCGATAAAGCCAAGGCCGATCAGCGCCAGCCGCACCCCGCCGATCCGTTCGCCAAACAGGATCGAGGAGCCGACCAGCATCAGCAAGGGTGTGATCTGCCCAAGCGCGGTCGAATCGGCGATCTGCATGTTGGCGAGCGCCACCACGTAGCAAAGGATAGCACCCAGTTCGAGCAGGTTCCTGCGCAACACCTTCGCGTCGAGGATCAGCGGGATCTGCTTGCCATAGCCCAGCATGAACAGCAGCGGAATGCCCCACAATGTTGCCGCAGCGCCGCGCAGGAACAGCACCTCATAGGGCGGCAGTCCCGCGGTTGCGAGCTTCATCATCGTGTCGTTCACGATGTAGGATCCGGTCGAAACGACCATGAACAGCGGGCCTCGGATGGCAGTCGGGATGAAATGCATGGGCCGACGAAATCAGACCGGCGCAGCAGCGGCAATGGGCCAGCGGCAAGCGAACGGATTTCCAGCGGCAAGCGAACGGATTATGGCTTCAATTCACGTTGAGCGCTCCAGCCCGCGAAGCCAAGCGTGTCGGAAAAGCCTGCCATGCGCGGCCGACCACCAGGCCTGACACAAGCAGCGCCGAGAGAAAGGCGGTGGCCAGGTGGTCCGAGGGGCCCGAGACGAGCAGAATTCCGGCAGCGATCACGACAGCGCTTTCTTTCGCCGAAAATCCTGATTTTCCTAGAAACGCCAGCGGGATGGCAAGAGCCACGAAATCATAGATGAACGCGTAAGGCGAAGCGAGAATCGTCACGGTTGCGAGCGCTGCTGCCTTGACGTCGAACGCCACTTTTTGACGCCATATCCAGACAATGCCGGCGCTCAGAACTGCGATGAGCAGGCCCTGCGCGGTCCATGCGAGCGTCCAATTCCACCCAAGCGCGCGGACAAAACCGTAGAGGCTTTGAAGCTTGGAGAAGTCAGCCCTACCATCGACGAGAATGGTGCCGTTGACCTTGGCGGCGGCATCGAAGAAATCGGACCAAATCTCGGCGCCGAAGAGGCCGATGGAAAGCATGATCATGACGGTGGTGGAAACAGCGGCCCAACCGATCACTCGCCAAAAGCCTCCGGCGATGAGCGCAAGCGGGATCATCAGACCGAATTGCGGCTTATAGGTGAGCAGGCCGAAGCAGAGGCCGGCCAGCGCGGGGCGTTTTTCGATCGAGGCGATGGCTGCGCCAAGCAACGCAGCGGTAATGAAGCCGTTTTGGCCGACCACGGTATTCCAAAGCACGGGGGGCCAGGCCATGGCTGCCAGAATCGCAACGCGTGTGTTCCCGATCAGCCGTATGGCGGCGGCGTAGAGCGTTATCCCGGTCGCCATCCATGCAACCAATGCAGCCGGATAGGATAGCAACGCCAGTGCGGCGGTCACGATCAGGAAAGTCGGAGGATACTGCCATGAAAAATAGCCGTCGAAGGTAGCACCGCTTTCAGCGGTCGCGATGCTCTTGTGCAGGTCCCAATTATAGGCATCGGCGGCATGGCCTTGCAGGACAAGCTTGCCAGCCCCCCAGAATGCGATGAAGTCGGTCGCCAGCGGCCGCCCGTTTTCGTCGAACAGCCAGCTGCCGATCAATATCGAAATGCCAAGCACGCCGATGTAAGTGCAGATCAAGCCGCATATGGCCAGATAGATCAGACGTTGCAGGTTCTGCCCTGTCGCGATGGTGGCAATCCGCATGATGCTCATTTACCCGCAAGTGCCCAGGCGCCATTCTGCTCCAGTGTCATTAAGCCAGTCTCATTAAGGGAGTGTCATTAAGGGTTTGTGGCGCCTCCGGCCTTGGGTCGTGCCCATCTTACATTTCCGTCTTGCCATTCCCATATCGGCCACATCCCCTAAATCGGATCATGGGTTCGAACCGAGTGAGCCGCGCTCAGCCACAAGGCACTTGTGTTTTTCGGCCTTAGTCGCTAATCGCCCCGCATTCGACTGAACTGAAGGTCCAGGCCGTCCTTAGGCCGTCCAAGGAAAGAGACTATGGCAAAAGGTAAATTCGAGCGCACTAAGCCTCATGTGAACATTGGCACGATTGGTCACGTCGACCACGGCAAGACGTCGCTGACGGCGGCGATCACCAAGTATTTTGGCGAATACAAGCGCTACGACCAGATCGATGCGGCGCCGGAAGAGAAGGCACGCGGCATCACCATTTCGACGGCACACGTCGAATACGAGACGGCTGCCCGCCACTATGCCCATGTCGACTGCCCCGGCC